>JAWOBE010000237.1:0-16204 GCA_046498185.1 Desulfatiglandaceae bacterium
CTTCCGGATGTGGAGGTTTTTAAAAGATACCTGCAGTCCACCTCCCTGCATAAAGACATAGAGGACGTGAAAATCTACAACAAGAACATGGTGGAGGGACATTCGTCTTCCGAATTGACAAAGACCCTCAAAGGAGGCAGGTTTGAATCTGCGGCACGGCACGGCAAATATCTCCTTGCAAAAACAGATAGGGGCAAACACCTGGTCTTGCATTTCGGGATGACCGGTTTTCTTAAATATTTCAAAGAGGAAGCGGATCAGCCTTCTCATACACGGTTGCTTATTCGGTTTTCCAATGGTTACCATCTGGCGCATGATTGCCAGCGGAAACTGGGAGAGATTGGGCTGGCGGATAGTATGAAAACCCTCATAAAGGAAAAGAGTCTGGGGCCTGACGCCCTCGATCAGGAACTTGATAAAAACCGTTTCAGGAAAATATTTGCAAAAACGAGCGCTGCGGTAAAGTCAGCACTCATGAACCAAAAATACATCGCAGGTATCGGAAATATCTATTCCGATGAAATACTTTTCCAGGCCCGTATGTATCCAGGAATGACGAGCAAGCGGCTTGATGGAGAGGACCTGGATGGGCTTTACTCTCAAATGCATCAGGTGCTGTACACGGCAATCGAAGCCGGGGCCGATCCGCGACGTTTCCCATCTTCCTTCATCATACCCCATCGACGCACCGACATGATCTGCCCCAGGTGCAACGGCGAAATCAGGAAGAAAAAAATTGGCGGAAGGTCAGCCTATTACTGCCCCCGGTGCCAGAAGGACCGATCGCCGGATTAAAATGCGCCTATAACCAATTGGACGGCATCGTAAAACGTATCATCTCCGCCTTATCGGCGTCGGCATCGGGATTCGAATTGTATCCTTTTTCTACTCTGATTGTTTTGTCTGCAATTCATGCAACTCATCAAAGGACTCCAGGTATCTGGAGCCTGAAAGTTTTTTTTCAAAGATCAAGCGGCACCCTTCCTTGGTGAGAGACTCGTCGCAAATATCAGGTACGACTTCCGAAAAGAACTCCTTCTTCTCCTCATTGCTCAAGCCCTCAATAGCTTTTTTGATGTCTTCGATCTTCATGGCATCCCTCCGCTCAAACCGGCTTTCACCCCAGATGGTTTGTTTTTAACAAATGCCTGCGGCAGTTCGATCGTTCTAGGTCTATCACTCAGCAGATGCAGGCCTGAGAAAAATATCCGATGTAACCCCGGTCACTCCTGCAACATTTTTGACAACTGCAACCGCTCTTTTTCTTTCATCATCATCATACGCCCAACCCCTTAGATGGACCTTTCCTTTTTCAAGAACATCCACGAAAAAATGAGTAAAAGCAGATGGTATGTTATTCCTGATAATGGCTGCTTCTACTCTCCGCTGAAGTGACGAGCGCTCCATTTCTTCCATTGCATTCAGGCTGCACGCCTTTATTTCATTGGAGTGAGCAAGCTCTATAATAAGTTTTACAGCTAGATCGAGGCCGATTTTGTCCACATTAATCACGAGGTCGTAGCCGGTAAAATCATTCCAGTCGCGATTGAATGCATATTGAACAAATTCCTTGAAACGCTTGTCAATTTTCTCAATGACGCTTCTGGCAGCGGTTTCGTCGATATTTTGCTCCTGCATCAGCGTTTTGATCCGGTTTTCTTCAGGGGCTGTGATCATCACATGAAGGGCACAATTGAAGTCTTTCAAAAAGGCCTGTGCGCCATGGCCTATGATCACACCTTCACCCTTGCTCGCGATATCAAGTACAATCGCCCCAAGCAGATCAAGATACATTTCCGGTTTGTTCGTGAAAAGGCGGTCAAAAAGCCTTGGAGCCTTTTCGTCGATTCCCTCCAGGTCCTTTTTTGAATAGCCCATGGAAATCGCTCTTTCCTGAAGTTTCGCATCGTCGAAAAATTCCACCTTCAGCTCTTCCGAAACTTTTTTCGCGATTTTTTGAGCTCCTGAACCAAAATTCGATGTCAATGTGATCAAAGGCATAAGGAACCTCCTTTTTTAAAAATTATTTCTATAATTTCAAATTTATTTCAGTTTCCAATGCCATTTTTATTTTCAATTTCAACTCACCTAAATCAGACTCCTTTATCACGCAATAGTCCGCTGCAATGGCCCTCAAATCGAACTTTGAATCTTCATAGACCGTGCATAAAATCACCGGTAGATCATAATAGAGGTTTCGTATGTCCTGGAGCAGATCAAGTCCGTTGTTTTCTTCCAGCCGAACATCCAGAACGATCAGGTCGGGTTCTTCCCTTTGAATAACAGACATGTATTCTTCATCGGCGCCGCAGGTGACGGTTTGGTACCCTTCGTCGAGAAGTTCTTCCGAATAGAGCATCCGGATTCCCCATTCATCATCTATGATGAGAATTTTCTTCATTTTGGGTTATCCTTTCACTCCAGTCAAGCTTGACGGCCTCTTAAAAAGTCAAAACAAGCATGTGCCTCGGGGTCGGGGTCGCTATCGGCGTCGGTATCGGAAGTTGATCGGTGGCCTTTTCGACCCCGATACCGATCCCGACGCCGATAAGGCGGGGATGGCACTTCTTACGAGGTCATCAAGCTTGATGAAACCGTAAAAATCGTTTAAATCATTTTTCCAAAAATCTTAAGCTTTCAGGGTTTTTTTGTTCTTTTTCAGCAAAACATGATAATGATCTTCTTCATCGCGAACAGAAAGGACCTCACACGGCGACAGACCTAATATTCTAAGCAGGTCCTTGCGGGTATCTGGATCCGTACCTATGATTTCCATCATTTCTCCCCCCGACATTTTTCTCAACCCCTGTGTAATCTTCAATAACGTCAGGGGAATAATAAGACCTCTCAGATCAAGGACATGTTTCACGTTTTCTCCAGTTTTAGATTGATTATCTGTTTTGTCGATTGTCTGTGGGAGCGATTTGCAATCGCGATCTGGCCCGCAACTCCCTCAACTTCCACCGCCCCGTCTAAAACATGGTGAATGCCGCGCAGTGGTTTAGACCCTGTTGGCAAAGGGCATTTCATCGCACCGCCAGCACCCCTGTTCTCGAAGATCCTCATTAGGATCGACGAACTTGTCACAAAGCCATCCGTACTCATGGTTGTCCTTCACGAATTTTAACGGACGTGCTGCCGTGTGACCACTCAAATAGGTGTAATCCTGAATTTCCATTTCTTGTGTGGTTTCCATAACGCCTCCTTTTAAAATGAATGGTTTCCTGTTTTCTGCTTTTTTTGTTGAATAAACAGAGCATAACATGTGCCAAAAAATACGTCTGGAAGGCCAACAGGTTGGAATGATTGGTCAAAGATTTTTTGAACAAAAATCCGTGTCCGTGCGGTTTGGTTTTGGGAAATCAAGGTGTTAAAACTTTTAAACATATGTTTAACGATGATGTTGACAATAGTTGAACGGCACCTGAACCTGGGTTCCAACGATTCCGGCGACCTTTTTAAAAATTCGATGATTGCTTCTGGTTGATTTACATGTTTTTTTACAGTATTATTGTGAGGATCGCCGATCCAGGAGGAACCCTGTCGGCTCTGCACAAAGTCTGGATGAAAAGATGTTTCGCACGTTGAGATCGTTGGATGAAAAGTATTCGCCATATTTTCCATATACACATCGCTGCTTTTGCGGTTGCCGTAGCCAGGCTTACATCGCCCGGTCTAAGAAATCGGCCTGTAGCTGCCGCACCGCTTCACACCGGACGAGGTCTTGTCATTTGTGTTTCACGGGAAGCACGCGTGCAAGGGGTTTTCAAGGGGATGCCGGTTCGAAGAGCCTTGAGAGTCTGCCCGGATTTGATCTTGATCGAACCTGATGCGGAGGCCGTCGGGGATGCCTTTCAGGCGGCGCAAAAGGCGGCATCATTTTATACTCCGCTCTGGGAGCCGGTGAAGCCGGGACATATTTATCTGGATATGACGGGAACGGAACGGTTGTGGGGCAACGCTGCGGATGCAGCATCCAGGATCAGCCGGGAAATCGAGACCAGAATCGGACTTTCTGCCACCGTCGGAGTTGCTGGAAACAAAACAGTTTCAAGCATCGCGTCCCGAATAAAATCTGATGAAACCGTGCTGGATGTCGAACATGGTGCAGAAGCCGCCTTTCTGGCGCCTTTGAAAATTTCCATGCTTCCCGGGATAGGGCTCGCACGGCTCGGGTTGCTTGAACATGAACTCGCCATCGATCGTATCGGCCAAATCGCGACGCTCGACTCCTTGAGTCTTTCATGCCTGTTCGGCCGAGATGCCCGGATCATTCATGACCGGGCAAGAGGAATCGATCCCACCCCCGTGACGCCGCCGGAAGTTTCACCCACGATAAGGGAGACAATGACATTCGATCAGGACACAAACGACGATCTTGTACTTTTGCAATGTCTTCACAGGATGGTTGAGACATGCAGCAGGCAAATGAGGGACCGTTCCATTCATTCAGGGCGGGCGTCTGTTCGAATCCGGTACTCGGACCGCGTAGAAATATCCAGGCGATGCAAGCTCCCGCAGCACGGTTTCTCCAGCCTGGACTTGTATCCACCAATCGAGGCTGCATTCCTGAAAGCCTTTTCCCGGCGGGTACGTATCCGGCACATCGAAGTCGTATTCCGCGATCTTCAGCCTGAAAGCAGCCAGCTTTGCCTTTTTGACCACCAGGAACCAAATGAAAACAAAACCGCCGCCATTACGGCAATAGATCATATCAGGCATCGCTACGGTGAAGAAGCCATCCGATTCGGCCGCAGCATTCCATTCGCAGGCGATGAGAGGCTTCTATAATTGCTTGATCAGGTTTATCTGGTTCCTTTGGTTTATATCGTTATCCTCATCGTTATCCTCATCGTTATCGTTGTCGTAATCGTACGTTGCGGACAAGATCGCGGTAGAAAACCGCTCCCACAGTTTGAAGTTGCGCGGCGTCCTATAGGAGCGTATAAGGGGACAAACACCTTTCTTTCAACCGGCTCGGCCCGTGAAAACGCCCATTTGTGTGATTATTTTTGAACCCTCTGGAGGCATAAGACAATGGATAAGAGACCGGTCCTGGTCACAGGGGCCACCGGCTATGTGGGCGGGCGCCTGGTGCCTTTGCTGCTTGAAGCGGGCCACCGTATCAGGGTGGTGGGCCGCTCGGCGGCCAAACTGCAGTGCCGCCCCTGGAGTGCGCACCCGATGCTGGAAACTGTTCAAGCGGATATGCTGGATTCAGCCGCCCTGATGGAGGCCTGCCGTGGCTGTCGTGCGGCATTTTACCTGGTGCATTCCATGAATCCGCGTCACAGTGATTTTGAAAAAGCAGACCGTCGTGCAGCCGCAAACATGGCAAAGGCAGCGGCTTCAGGGGATGTGGAGCAAATCATCTATTTAGGGGGCCTTGCGGGCGACAATCCCAAGGCAAGCAGGCACCTTCGCTCCCGCACCGAGGTGGCTGAAATACTGCGGGCAGGACCGGTACCGGTCACTTTTTTACGTGCTGCCGTCATTTTAGGCGCCGGTGGCGCCTCTTTCGAATTGATTCGGTACCTCGTCGAGCGCCTGCCGATTATGATTACACCACGCTGGGTAGAAAACCCGATCCAACCCATAGCCATCAGAAATGTACTCGCGTACCTGAAGGGTTGCCTGGAAAATCCCGAGGCCACCCGGGGTAGAACATTCGATATCGGCGGCCCCGATGTTCTAAGCTATCGCCGTTTGATGGAAATTTACGCAGAAGAGGCCGGACTCCCCAGGCGTATCATCATGGCTGTGCCGGTGTTGACTCCGCGGCTAAGCTCCTACTGGGTCAACCTTTTGACCCCTGTCCCGTTTTCTTTGGCCGGGCCACTGATTGAAGGGCTCAGCGTACCGGTCGTCTGCAAGGAAGACAGCATCCGAATGATCATCCCACAGGATCTGCTCTCCTGCGGGGAGGCGATTCGATATGCCATTGAAAACACGCGCCGCGGAGCCGTCCAAACCTGCTGGAGCGACGCGGGGCCTGTTAAGGTTCCTGAATGGCTGGATTGTAATGATGCCTCCTTTGCAGGGGGGACGCTGTTTGAGTGCGGCTACAGGGTGGTGATACAGGCCCCGGCCGCGGAGATCTGGAAACACATATCCTCCATCGGGGGATCCAGGGGGTGGTACTTCGCCGATCGACTCTGGGCGCTGCGGGGTGTGATGGACCGCGTAATTGGAGGTGTCGGTCTCAGGCGGGGGCGCCGCGACCCGCGGGAGATCCGCTACGGCGATTCTCTTGATTTCTGGCGGGTCATAGATATGACACCTGAAAAGCGCCTGAGGCTTTTGGCCGAAATGAAGCTTCCGGGTGAGGCGATGCTGGAATTCCGGCTGGAAGCCCTTGGAAAAGACCGCGCTGTTCTGGAACAATTTTCTCAATTCCGCCCGAGAGGCCTGGTAGGCCTGATTTACTGGTATGCCCTCTATCCTTTTCACCAGTTTATTTTCATGGGCATGCTGCGAGGCATCGCCCGGGCGGTGGGCCGCCCCATCGTGCAGGGGCCGGAGCTGTTCACCCCTGCATCAAGGGCGGGAAGCTGCAGCATCACTAAGTGAGCCTGAAAGTAAAATTCACCTTTCCCACACTGCTGTACCGTCAATTAATTTTAGTTTTGAATTTGTTTTATTCAAATTTTAAATATTGCTTAGGACTTGGGATTTCGTGCTTCGGATTTATAATCTGTAGGTCGGGATTCCAAACCCGACATTGGTATGAACTCTATGACTTGCATGCTGGCTAAGGAACACCTCCCTACAGATACAGCAGGAAATAAAGATGAGGATCCGTGCATTTTTCTTGTAATCGAACTCGATCTCCTGATATGTTTTGAAACCGGCGTTTCAAGTACCCAAGATGGAGAATCTTATTCAATGACACTTACAAAAAATGACCTTAGAGAGGCCGTCCTGTCCCAAAATGATCTGACGAAGGATCAGGCCGCGAATGTCGTCGATAGCCTTATCGAACTTATTAAATCCACGCTTGAGGATGGAGAAAAAGTTCTGATATCCGGTTTCGGGAAGTTCGAGATAAAAGAAAAGAAATCACGTCGAGGCAGAAATCCTGCAACCGGAAACGACCTTATTCTAGACGGTCGACGAATCGTCACGTTCAAGAGCTCGGATGTTCTGAGGCGAAAACTGAACAATGAGAAGTAAGCAATCCAGGAGATACATCCCTGTCTAGGGTAAAGAGCTCCCCTAAAATTAATAGGCCATTTTATTCAAGCAAGTTAGTGTTCATCCGGCATTTCCGGATGGACACAAGTTAAGAAGTCCAGAAATCGCCTTTCCCGCTGAAATTGAGGGGTTTCTTGACGACCTGGGGTCTCCAAGAGGAAAAACGGGGGCCTGCGGCTCCACCCCGCAAGCCCCCTTTCCGGCACCTTCATTTTGAAAGTCCGTCCCCTATTCTATAGAATCGGCAATGTCTGAAAGCGGCACATCACCTGCCAGTGAAGCAATATCCTCCTGGCTGCCGAAAGAATCTGTCGAGATGATTACTATTGTTTCATCATGAACTGGTATCAGCAAGTTGCTTTTGCCGCCTTTCTTATTGAGATCGAGCACAGCCTTGTATCCCGAGACTTTCAGGGTCTTCACTTCTTTTTCAGGCGTCTCCACTCGAAATTTTTTCATGCTCTCAAATGCCTTCATCCCTGGCGAGGTGGAGCCGCTTACAATCCTGAGCTCCAGACGGCTCCCGTTATGATCTGTATAATGCTGCTCAAGAACAGACCATGCCTCGCCGCCTTGTTCCATATTCATGCCGCTCGGTTCTCCTGATTTTTCCAGACCGCCAATGTTCTCAGGCAACAAGGGAATCCACCCTTGATACTCAACCGCATGAGCAATCGACGAAGCTAGAAGGAAATAAAGGCTAAGAATCAATATGTTCATCCACTTAAATCTCATTTACACCTCCTGAAAAATTAAATTAACACTAAATCCAGTAAATCCCGGATCACCCGCTCCAATCAACTCTTTAAACATGCCGCCTCAATCAGCGGGAAATTAAATACAAACGGGATTAATAAATTCCTTCGAAATAAATTATATTATAACTAAGTCTATTTTCATAGTCATATTTAAAACATTCCATACATTTCGTGTCAGGTCAATAGCTCTATCAAAAATTTTTGCCTGAAATCTGCTATACCTGATCCATGGCAAAAACGCAGACATCCTGTGTGGTTTACCGGGTATCCGGCCCGGTTCGTCATTCTAAAATAACAGACGAGGCAGCTAGCCCTGGAGTGTCAAAATGAAATTTTTACGGAAGCATCGTTCGGAGTAGGCGCGGTAGGGAAACCGCGCCTACACGGGCAGAAGAAAGGAAACAGAATCATTAAGAAACAATTTCTGCTTATACGCTTTTAACTGTTTTTATATATCTTCTCATGTGTTAGCTCGGTCAAAAGCAATAATACCATTATCATGGGCGCTTTTTTCAGGAACTTGGAACGCTATGTAACGCATTCAAGGCAGTAGAACGACCTTTGCTGCAGAAATGCGCCCGTTGGCAAGATCATCGAAAGCCCTTGCTCCTTCCGAGAGCGGCATGGTTTTCACCCATTCAAGCCCCCCGAACATACCATCTGCGAGACACTGGACCGTGGCACGGAAGTCTTCTCTGGTATAGGTGTAAATTCCAATGAGAGCAATTTCCTGCAGGGTGATTTTTCTTATATCCAGGCCTTCCTTTGAATCCATGAGACCGATATGCATGAAAATCCCCCCCGGCGATACGGCCTTGGATGCCATGGCCCTCGTAACCCCGCCCCCTACGGCATCGACTACCAGGTCGAAAGCATCGGCGTCGATTTCGGACCCGTCAGAAGGGTCGTAGACGTCACACTGCGTGTAATGCTCAAGGGTTTTCCGCCTAAGAGCATTGGTTTCCGCAACGGTTACATGCCTGCTCCCACAGTTTTTGAGGAACAGGGCTGCAAACATTCCAATGGCACCGCCGCCTATAATCAGAGTTTTCAATTCCGAAAGCGGCCGTGCCGATTGCATGCGCGCCATGTTGATCGTATGGAGGGCGCAGGCCGCCGGCTCTGTAAGAGAAGCATGCACGTTATCCAGGGTGTCCGGTATTGGAACGAGATTCCTCTCGGGAATGACCACGTACTCGCAATAGCCCCCCGCAAGACGCATTCCGATCAATTCCCGGGACATGCATAAATTGGTGCGCCCGCTTTCACAGTAGGTACAGGCACCGCAGGTTATGAGCGGGTTAATAACGACACGCTCCCCTTTCCGGGGACCGGATGTTACGGTACCCGCCAGTTCATGGCCCAATATCAGAGGTGGGACCCTGCGTGGATCGTGCCCATGGTAAGCGTGCATATCCGAACCGCATATGCCTGTCGCAGCCACCTTTACAAGCACCTCCCCTGATCCGGGTGTTGGTTCGGGTTCGTCGCGGTAAACAACTTCATCGGGTTTTGTGTACACGAGC
This sequence comes from Desulfatiglandaceae bacterium, assembly GCA_046498185.1. Lineage (GTDB taxonomy): Bacteria > Desulfobacterota > DSM-4660 > Desulfatiglandales > Desulfatiglandaceae > CAYXDR01. The sequence continues at coordinate 9,479 of JAWOBE010000237.1, forward strand.
GCTTTCATGGTTATTCCCTCCTTTCTTATGAAACCGGTATCATCAATCGCTAAACGACTTTTTATTCTTTGTCAAATAAAATATATTATTCGTTCGAAATTTTCCCTGATCGCGTAGGTCCCGAAAAATGTTTAGTTAAAGAAGCGTCTATAACTAATTAACTTATCGGGGATTTTAATTTTGGCATGCCTTGAAGTCCATCATAAAAGACTCGTAACTTATTTTTTAAAAAATAATGCTTGACAAATGATTTTATTTTTGTTGAGAATGAAACCGGTTTCATTCATTACTCCTTTACACGATGTTCACCCTTTATATAGTCCCGAGGGGGCTTTCACATCGGGAGGAAATGCAATGCAAATCAGCATTGCCGCCTTCGGCCTAATTCCATCAGTCAACCGCTCGATTTTCTCACGAGTTCTTATAACCTTTCAGCCGACCATCTGGGTCGGTTCATCAGTAAAAAGGAGCTGAAATGGCTGAGCAGCACGCCAGGAAATCCACACCAAAACCAGGCAGGGGAATGCTGCGCATCTCATGCGGGCTGTTTCTTATATTCTTTGCCAACTTAATAGTTGGCAAATGCAATATCGCGTTTCATTGGGGATGGCCGCATTGGGATGGCGTGTTCGAATTCCTGCTTCTTGGATTGGCGACCACCATGTTTATCGTGGCGGCCCTGAAACGTGAAGAGGCCGAAAAGAAAAGCGATAACCTAAACCTAAAGGAGGCTCAAAATGAGTGATTTGAAAAAAGAAGAACTGGAATTGAAATCAGCGGAAAGACGTCATTTTTTGCAGGCAAGTGCCAAATTTGGTTTTACCGCAGCCACGGTGGCACTGTTCAGCGGTTTGATTCATTCACCGGAAGCTGTCGCGCAAGTAGGCAAGGAAGAAAGCGAACGGAAAAAGGCAGCCAAGTATACAATGAATATAGCGACCGCCTATATCATCGGTGCTTCCAGAAGCTATCCCATCATGCAGCTCGACATGAAGGAAAATGTCCAGAACACCAGCAATGGCGAAATATATGTGAAGCTCGCACCGGGAGGCCAGCTTGGCGCAGGCAGCGCTCTTGCCCAAAAAGTCCAATCAAATACCATTCAAGCAGCCCAGCATTCTGTTTCCAATTTCGCGCCTTTTGCGCCGGTCGTCGACCTTCTCAACATCCCCTACTGGTGTGGCGAGAACCAGCGTTTCATCAACCTGGTCACCTCCGATTCATGGAAGAACGAGGTGAATCCCAAGGTGGCTGAAAAGGGTTTTAAAATTCTCTGGTACGTCGTCATTGATCCGCGCGTGGTAGCGATTCGGAAGGGAATAAAGGGCCCTATCAAGACGCCGGAACAAATGAAGGGGATAAAATTCAGGGTACCGGGCTCAAAGATTCTGGCTCAGTTTTACCACCTGCTGGGCGCCAACCCGACCCCTGTAGCATGGGGTGAAACCAGCAGCGCCATTAAACAGGGAGTTGCCGATGCACTGGATCCTTCGGTTGAAGCACTTTACGTTTTCGGGTTCAAGGATACTCTCAGCTGGGTCACATTCAACGGCGCAGTTCAGGACTGCCAGGTTTACTCCTGCAATCTTGAGTGGTTTAACAGCCTCCCCAAGAAATTACAGGAAGCAATTGAATTCGCAAGTGAAATCACCATGCGCCAGAACCTTGCCAAGGTTCCCGCGGCACGCGCCTATGCCATGGCGGAACTAAGTAAATCCGGAGTTCAGTTCTACGTGCCCACGGAGCAGGAGAAAAAACTATGGGTCGATGCAGCCGGCGCCCAGTTGCCGGAATGGGACGAATTTAAAAAGGATCTGGCAGGTGACCTGAAGACATTTGACAAGCTTCAAGAGGCGGCAAACACGAAGGGAGCTTTCTACGTCCACGACGTATAAATACTGAGATGTATCCTGGAGGCAGCGGACCGGCGGCTTCCAGGATGCTCATCGCCTCGCCGGGAAGGAATCAATAGCGATGATTAACAATAAATTTCTTGCCAAAGTTGATGATCATGGAGAGCGTTGGTTGCTGCTTCCCCTTTACGCCATGATCGTTATTACGATTTTTGTTGAAGTGTTCAGGCGTTTTGGGCTGCACTACTCTTCGATCTGGGCGGAGGAGATCGCACGCTACCTGTTTATCTACGTCTCCTGGATCGGGGCCTCCGCCGCTATAAAGGAACGGGCCCACATTCGGATTGATATCATTCTTCCTTTTGTCGGCGAGCGCACGAGGGGTATCGTGATGATTTTCGGCGATCTGGTCACGATACTCCTGGCGATTGTGGCCTTTTGGTGGTCACTTGAGACGGTCCTCACATCCCTTAAATTCGGATCCGTCACCCATGGTCTCAGGATCAGCCAGGCGTGGTTTTTGGCAGCCGTTCCACTGGGATTCGCCATGATGTTTTTTCGGCTGATACAGTCGATCATCCGCGATGTTGGCGATATTCGTGCCGGGAACCCCATCTATCGTGGCAAAAAGTTATTTGATTAGGAGGTCACGTGCTTCAACAATATTTAATGCATCAATCGGAAGTCACTTTAGGGTGGCAATTCTTTCTGCCGTTGGCGATTATGCTCTTGCTGATCCTTCTGGCCGTTCGAGTCTGGGTTGTCGTGGGGATAGGCGCCCTGTCCATGCTCTATTTCAGTGAAGTGCTACCCCTGACGCTTTTGGGAGAGGCTCTGTTCGACGGTGTGGACTCCTTTGCCCTCATCGCGGTTCCCCTGTTTATTCTCACCGGCGACGTGTTGGTACGCACCGGCCTTTCCAATAAACTTCTGGACGTTGCGGAAGCCACCATGGGTTCGCGCCGATCAGGATTGGGGACCTCCACGGTGCTCGGATGCGGCTTTTTTGCCTGCATCAGCGGCTCGGACGCCGCCGATGCAGCCGCTATCAGCCGAATTACGATTGATCGCCTGGTGGAAAAAGGCTATCCGCGTCCTTATGCATGCGCCCTTGTTGCCGCAGGCGCCTGCACCGGTGTTTTGATTCCGCCGTCCATCAGCTATATCATCATCGGTATGGTGCTGGGCATTTCGGCTTCGACACTGTTTCTGGCTGCGGCGGTTCCCGGCGTAATGATTCTCGGAACGGTCATGATAACCAATGCAGTGACTAACCGGATCAAGGGGTATGAGAACTCCCTCGGAGGCTTCAGCCTCCAATACTGGCTGAAAACGGTCTACGACGGGCGCTTTGCCCTCATGATACCTTTTATCATCCTTGGAGGCATTTATTCGGGGCTGTTTACACCAACCGAAAGTGCCGCGGTGGCTGCACTGACCACCATCATCGTGGGCTTCTGCCAAAAGACTTTGAAATTGAGCGATATACCCAAAATGCTGGAAACATCCGCCAAAGTCAGCGGCGTGATCATCCCGATCATTGCCTTGAGCCTGCCCCTGGCCCAAACCCTGGCATCGCTCCAGGTTCCCCAGGCCTTCGTGGCATTCATGACCTCGCTGACGACCAATCCGTACTTGATCATACTCATCATGATTATGATATTGATGATTGCAGGATGCGTGATGGAAACCACCCCAAACATCGTGATCCTGTCTCCGTTGTTGCTGCCGTTGGCTTTGGAGATCGGAATGGATGAAGTCCATTTCTGTATCTTCATGATCACAGCACTGGGAATCGGCTTCATCACACCCCCATTGGGCCTTAATCTCTTCGTAGTCTCAGGGGTAACACAGGTCCCGGTCGTGAGTATTTCCCGCTACGCTGTGCCATTTGTTCTTGCGATGATTCTTGTTGTTATTGTTCTGGGATTTGTGCCCGGATTTTCACTTTGGCTGTTGAATTAAATTATTTAAAGAAAGAAAGTTTATTTTTGAGATCACTTTGTAAAATATTAAAAATACTAACCAGGAGATTGAATAATGCCATACGGCTATAATGGGAAGATATTACATGTTAACCTCACTGATTCCAGTTGGAATGTCGAGGAGCCCACTGAAAGCTGGTACCGAACATACGTCGGGGGATCGGCTTTATCCGCCTATTATCTGCTCAAACACCTCAAGCCGGGGGGGGATCCACTTTCTCCGGAAAACATTCTGGTCTTTGCCTGCAGTGTGGTCACCGGCGCTCCCCTGTCAGGATTCAGCCGGTACACCGTAGCGGCCAAATCACCCTTGACCGGGGCCTTTGCGCGAACAGAAGCGGGTGGTTATTTCGGTCCCGAACTGAAATTCGCCGGATATGACGCCGTTGTAATCACCGGCAAATCGGCTGAACCGGTGTATTTGTATATCCACGACGGCGAAGTGGAGATCCGCGATGCAACGCATCTTTGGGGTTTGGATAACTGGGAGACCCTGGAGACAATTCGGAAGGAATCGGGGGAAAAGATGGTGCGGGTCGCCTCCATCGGTCCTGCCGGAGAACGATTAATCCCCTTTGCCTGTGTTCAGAACGACCTGGAGCATTTCAACGGCCGGACGGGCATGGGGGCCGTCATGGGTTCCAAGAACCTGAAGGCCGTGGCCGCCAGGGGACGTAATAAACCGGAACTGGCTGATCCTGAAAAAGTAAAAGAAATCAGGAAATGGCACAACGAGCGCATCAAGGTCCATCCTCCCAACGTTGGATTGAGCAAAGTAGGAACAACAGGGCTCATCAAGGGGCTCAATGACACCGGTATGCTTCCCTCCTACAATTTCCGGGAGGGCGTTTTTGAAGGGGCGGACAAAATCAACCACGAAGCCTACCATAAAACCATATTTCATTCCGCGGGCACCTGCTATTCCTGTGCTGTAAGGTGTAAACGCAAGGTTTCGCTGGAGGATGAAAAGTACCCTTTAAACAAAAATTTCGGAGGCGCCGAGTACGAAACCCTCGCGGTTTTCGGTTCATTTTGCGGGGTGGACAACCTCCCGGCCATTGCCCGCGGCAACCAGCTTTGCAATCTTTACGGCCTGGATACCATTTCCACCGGTTGCGTCATCGCCTTTGCCATGGAATGTTTTGAAAAGGGAATTCTCACCGAGGCGGATACAGGCGGAAGATCCATCGCCTTCGGAGATGCCGATGCCTTGCTCTGGCTGATCGAAGAGATCGCCAACCGCCGTGGTATCGGGGAAACGCTTTCAAAAGGGGTGAAGCGAGCCGCGGAAATTATCGGGCGTGGTGCCGAAAAATACGCCTTTCACATCAAGGGGCAGGAACTCCCCATGCATGACGGCCGCGGTAAAACCGGCATGGCCATGGGTTTCGCGTTGGCGCCGACCGGCGCCGACCACGTGGAAACACCCCATGATGTGGCTTTCCAGGGGGACGGCGTGAGCAAACTCCATGCTCTCGGCATCTTTGATCCGATAAAACCTCTTGAGACAAATGAGGAGAAAGTCCGTTATTTTGTGAACGGCCAGAAAGCCTGGCAGCTCAATAATTGCTACGGCATCTGTAATTTCTGTTCGGTTCCCATACATGCCATGACGTTTGATAAACTGGTGGAATCCGTACGGGCGATCACCGGATGGGACACGAGCTTATATGACATATTGAAAGTGTCCGAACGCGGAACAGTCATGGCCCGGGTGTTCAATTACCGCGAAGGCCTCGGCCCCGATGATGACCGGGTAATAAGACGTTGGCATGAGCCCATGCCGAACGGCCCGCTTAAAGGTGAGTCAATTGATCCGAAAGCGTTCGCAGAGGCGATCCGGCTTTACTATGAAATTTCCGGCTGGGATGAAAAGGGTCGCCCCACCCCGGGTAAATTAGTGGACTTAAACCTTGGATGGCTTGTTGATGAAGGTAACCGTTAAACACCTGGCGAAATTAAAGCGGGAAGGGGATAAAGATTTTATCGAGGTGGACTTGGCGTCAGAGGCAACGGTCATTGATCTTTTATCGCAACTCGGCATAGATCAGAACGACGTCGGCGTTTTGGTCGTGGATGGGACACAGGCCACTTTCGATCAAAAATTGAAAGATCATAGCATCGTAACCATTATTCCGAATATTGGTGGAGGCTGAGGAAAAAACATAGGCTATTTGCCACGGTTTTTAAACACCCGATATTTAACAAATAATTATAAATTGTTTAAAAGATTAATAAAAGGAGAATACTATGGAATTCGGATTTATTGGACTTGGCAACATGGGCGGCGGGCTGGCGAGAAATCTTATTCGCGCCGGAAAATCGGTTTTGGTGTTCGATCTCGACTCAGCTGCCATTGAAAAAACCCTGGCTGCAGGGGCAACGGGTAAAGCCGCCGGGAATGCCAAGGAACTGGCTGGTTGCGATGTGGTGTTTACATCGCTTCCTCTTCCTTCACATATTGAATCGGTCATGCTGGGTGATGACGGGTTGCTGAACGCTATGAAAGCCGGCTCAACCTATATTGACGTGAGCACCATCGACCCCAAAACAGCGCGCAAGGTTTCCGATGCATGCGAAGAAAAAAGCATCCGGTTTTTGGCCTGCCCGCTTGGGAAAAACCCCGCGGCCGCCGAGAAGGCCGAGGAGCCGATCTTTGCGGGCGGCAAAAAAGAGGTTTTCGATGAAATGAAAGAGACCCTCCAGATTGTCGGAAACCCGGTCTATTATATGGGGGATGTTGAGGCGGCCGAAGCTTTCAAGCTCATCAGCAACATGGTCGGCATGACCAATGTGGCTGTTCTTGGAGAAGGCATTCGTTTGGGTGAAAAAGCAGGTATAGCCCCGAAGCTTATGGCGGAACTGCTTGAAGAAACCGGAGGCAAGAG
>JAWOBE010000103.1:0-4315 GCA_046498185.1 Desulfatiglandaceae bacterium
CCTCCGAAATTTTTCGAAAGCTGCCGGATATCCATGATAACGGTCATTTATTGAGCCCCACTGCCGCTTTGACTTTTTTACGCTTCACCCGTCCACTACGCATCTGGGCGGCTACAGCGGGTATCGGCAACAATCCGGCAGGACGGTAACGCATCATCAATACCATGATAAGACCAAAGGCAAGAAAGCGAACCTCGACCGGCAGCCCCAGCAGCGGGAGAATCTGCCGGAGAACTTCGCTCATCGAAACCAGGACGACCGCTCCCACCATAACCCCCCATATGTTACCCATGCCGCCCAATACGATCATGCACAGGACCAGAAACGATTCCCAGAACTTGAACATGTCAGGGGAAAGGAAGCTCATCCACCTGGCGAAAAAAGAGCCTCCCATGGCACCAAACGCGGCGCTGATTGCAAATGCAAACACCTTGTAGGTCAGAAGGTTAATGCCACATGACACGGCGGCCACTTCGTCATCACGAATCGCGAACCAGGCCCGCCCGAGCCTTGAATCCTGTATCCTATGCATTACGAACACGGTGACCAGCACGAGGGCAATAGCAAGGTAATAGTACGGAACTTCACCAACGAAATACCATCTGGGGCCTCCGAACAACGAGAAATCCAGAGAAACCGGTTCGATTCCCGGCAGGCCCAGCGGGCCCCTGGTCAACCAGATCTCGTTTGTCAAAAACAGAACAACGAGTTCGGAGAAACCAAAGGTCACGATTGCGAAATAATCACCGGTCAGCCTCAGAGTGGGCGCCCCGAGCAGCACCCCCCAGAGTGCGCCGTTCAAGAAAGCCAACGGAACGATCGTCCAGAAGGAGAGCCCGAAATGAACAGTCAGGAGACCGGCTGTGTAGGCGCCGATTCCGTAAAACCCTACATAGCCGAGATCCAGAAGCCCGTTGAAGCCAGGTACGACATTCAACCCCAGAGCCAGAACCATGTATATATATATCAGGATGACCGTATGGAGAAAATAATCCGTTGCGAACGGGAGAGCGGGAAGAATAAGTGCCAGAGCCAAAAGCCCGATCCTGATCTTTGCTCCAGTGGTCATTTCCTTTATGTTCGCCATATTCATCCTACATGCTCTTCTTGGTTTCCTTTAGAACTTTACCGAAAAGCCCCGCCGGTATCAGTACGATTACGATGATCATCACCCCGTATGAAATACCGTCACGGTAGAGCGAGCTTAAATAACCCGCGCCCATTGCCTCGGCAATACCGAGCACAACTCCACCCAGCATCGCCCCGGGAACGGAACCGATGCCTCCGAGAACCGCAGCTGCAAAAGCCTTAACCCCCGCCAAATACCCCATCGTCGGATACAACGAGTTATAATAAGCACTTACCATTATTCCGGCTGCACCCCCCATAGCCCCCGCAAGCGCGAAGGTATAGGATATAACACGATTCACATTGATGCCGGCAAGAGATGCCATGGTTTTGTTCTGCGCAACAGCCCTCATGGCCTTTCCCCACCTGGTTTTCTGTATGATAAGATTCAAACCTATCATCATGCAGATTGTGATTCCAAAAATAAACAGGTGAAACCAGGAAAGATTGACGCCCCAAAAACTGACGGCGGTTTCCTCGAAGTATTCCGGGAGAGAAGCCTGTGGAAAAGGTTTGGGCCGGGATCCCCAAATGATCATCGCCAGATTTTGCAGAAAAATCGACATGCCGATCGCGGTGATCAACGCTGCCAGCCGCGGCGAATTCCTCAAAGGCCTGTAGGCGACAACATCCAGTAAAACCCCGCAAACCGCACAACATGCCATAGAAAGCAGGAAGGCGACGAAAAAAGGTAGATGCAAAAACGCGATGAAAGAAACAGCGAAAAAAGCTCCGAGCATGTAGATCTCGCCATGAGCAAAATTAATGAGCTGTATCACACCATAAACCATGGTATAGCCCACGGCTATCATCGCATATATGCCACCAATGGTCAGTCCGTTTATCAACTGTTGTAGGAACAAGCCGTCCTCGCGAATCCACAAAAAGGCACCGAAGCTTAATCGCTCCGGCGCCCCGCTAGATTATCCAACGAAAAGCCAACGTACTACTCGCCCGGCACGAATTCACCGTTTTCGACTTTCTTGATGAATGCAGGCTTGAAGCAATCTCCCTTAGCATCGAAATAAGTCAGACCGGTCACACCTTCATAACCTTTCTCCTCGGAGTTCAAGGCAGACAGGCCTTCCCTGATTTTTTCTCTGTCCGGACCGGTTTTGGCTATCACATGCGCCAATATCCCCATGCAGTCGTAAGCGTTTGCGCTCATCCAGTCAACATCCCTGCCCGCGGTTTCCTTGAAGCGCTTGGCGAAATCTTTTCCTTCCGGACTTGCGGCATCCGCCAGGAAAGGAACCGTCAAATAGGTGTTTTCCGCATACTTACCGGCGATATTGATGTAGTCTATATTATCGATCCCGTCCGCGCCGAAAAACGGGCCGGTAAAGCCCAGCTTACGAGCCTGGCTGGCGATCAAAGCACCTTCAGGATGATATCCGCACAGGAAAATCGCTTCCGGTTTTTTATCCAGAAGTTTGGTCAATTGAGGAGTAAAATCAGATGTCTTCGCAACGTAGGCTTCGGCCCCAACCACTGCCAGTCCAGCCTCCTCTGCCCCTTCAACAAAGGAATCTTTCAGGCCGATGGCATAGTCATTGTTCTCATAGAAAATCGCCACTCGTTTTTTCCCCAGCAGATCCGCGACAACATATGTCGCGAGATATTTACCCTGGAAATCGTCGGTGTAGCAATTCCGGAAAAACCAGCCTTTCCCGACATCAGATATAGAGGGGTTGGTGGAGGTGGGGGATATACACGGCAAACCGTGCCGGACATAAATCGGCATGGCCGCGAGAGTAGCGGAAGAACAAACATGTCCGATCACCGCCACTATGTCTTTATCCGCTGCGAACTTTGAGCCCACGAGGCCGCCGTCTTTAGGTGCGCAAAGATCATCACCCCATACGAGTTTCACTTTCTGCCCGTTGATGCCTCCGGCGCTGTTGATTTCCTCGAGTTTAAGCGATACGCCGGCCTTTATATTATCGCCGTATGACGCCAGATCACCTGTAAATGGTCCGGCAACGCCTATCTTGATATCGGCACCTATGGCGACGGTAGCCGACGCCATAACCAGGAACAAAGCCGACACCAGACACCAGCAATTAAAAGTACGACCTTTTCTCATGAGCACTCCTCCTTCCATTGGACCCGGATCGATAAGACCCTCCGGCAAAATTAGTTGTTGATCAAGCTCTTCAATTTAATCGAGCAATGATAATAAAAGCACAACGGCGTGTCAACGAGCTTTTATTTCCGCTTGAGGCGGATTTTTACTTCCGGTGCGGGTCAGGAACAGATGCGGTCGACGATCAACAAGATGCAGCACCGGAGCATGAAGAAGTTGTACCGCAATTCCGATACTGATCTACGGTTGAAATGTCAAGCACAAACTTGTAAATCATCATTTCTCTGATGAAGTCGGTTTTGACAATAAGCTTTTGCGCGCCTCGTCAAGGCGTAGAAGGGAACAAACGAAGGGCTGCGGGCATTCCAGGAATCGGGCGTAGGACTCTCTACAGGAGGCTCGGAGATGAAGTCGATTCAGAGTAGGCCAAGGTTGTGACGGGGAAACTCACCGTGAACGTAGAGCCTTCCCCTTCCCTGCTGATTACATGTATTCGGCCTCCATGCTTGGCTATTATTCCCTGGGAAACGCTCAAGCCAAGTCCGGTTCCTTTGCCTTTAGCCTTGGTAGTAAAAAACGGATCGAAAATGCGGTGCAGGATGTGTTCTGGAATACCTGATCCGTAATCGATCACCTTCACAGCCACCTCTCCCGAGTCTTCGGACGCATGGGCTTCAACCTTGATTTTACCCCCCTTTTCAGAAGCCGCGATAGCGTTCAGTAAAAGATTCAGGAAAACCTGCCGCAACTGCTGCCTGTCTCCGTGGATGCGGGGCAGCTGATCGCTGCTCTTAAAATCAATCTTTATCCCGGCAAGCTTGGCCTGGTTGCTGACCAGGCTGATCGTATCCTTGAGAAGTGAAGGCAGATCCAGCGGCTCCAGCTGGGTTCCGCTTTCCCTGGCAAAGTCGAGCAAATTGCTCACAATGCGTCGAGCCCGGTCGGCCTCATCTATAATATCTTTTACAAATTCCTTGCGCTGCTCGTCCGCCAGTTCGTCGAAATCCTCCATCAGCATATGCGCTGTAAGGGTCACATTGTTCAATGGGTTGTTCAATTCATGAGCGATCCCTGCGGTTAAAGTACCCACAGCCCGCATCT
>JAWOBE010000165.1:0-15722 GCA_046498185.1 Desulfatiglandaceae bacterium
GAAAGAATCTGAACATTGCATCTAAGCTCCTGTGCTACTCCTGAAAACTGGATCAGAACCAATAAAACCGCCGAATAAAACGCCTTCTTTTTCATCTGCCTTGAATTTCAATAATTTTTTGAACAATATCTCCGGCCACATCTTTTTTGGATTTCAGCTCAAACTCCTCAACCTTCCGGTTTTTATCTATAATCTTTATCTTGTTGGTGTCGAACTGAAATCCGGAACCTTCCTCACCCAACTTATTCAATACGATAAAATCGAGATGTTTATTTTCTAATTTCTGAACTGCATACTCCATCTCATTATGAGTTTCCAAAGCAAAACCCACCAATAACTGATTTTCTTCCTTCATTGAACCCAGCTCCCGGGCGATATCTTTAGTCGGTTCCAGCTCTATGGTCCACGTTTCTCTGCTCTTTTTCACCTTCTTATCATACACTCCGGAGGGCTTAAAATCGCTCACGGCAGCCGATAATACGGCGCCATCAGCCTCCGGAAACTTATCTGTTGTCTCCCTGTACATCTCATCGGCTGAGGTAACCCGGATCAGGTTAATATTCGCACCTTTGGTTGTTAAATGGGTTGGACCGGTTATCAGATCCACCTTTGCTCCGCAGGAGGCAAGTGCCTCTGCAATGGCGAACCCCATTTTTCCGGAACTGTAATTGCCAATGAACCTTACCGGATCAATGCCTTCATAGGTGGGCCCGGCCGTGACGAGATAGCGTTTGCCGGTTAAGGCTTCCTTCGCAGAAAAGTGCTGCTTTATGTTTTCAACAATACGTTCGGGCTCCTCCATTCTTCCCTTGCCCGAAAGTCCGCTGGCCAGCTCACCGGTAGCTGCCTCAATAATGATATTGCCATAAGACCGGAGTGTTTCGACATTTTTCAGATTGGCCGGGTGTTGATACATATCCAGATCCATAGCAGGAGCCACCATCACATCACATTTGGCCGACATATAGGTGGTAAGCAATAAATTATCTGCGATACCCCCGGCCATTTTTCCTATTGTGTTGGCTGTAGCGGGAGAAATAATGTAGAGGTCGGCCCAGGAGCCCAAATCCACATGGCTGTTCCATTCCCCATTCTCAGGATTAAAAAAATCAACCAGAATGGGATTCCTGGAAAGGGTAGCCATGGTAAGCGGAGTAATAAATTCTTTGGCATATCTTGTCATGACAACCTTCACCTCAGCGCCTTCTTTCACCAGCAACCTAACAAGCATAGCAGCTTTATAAGCTGCTATGCTACCCTTCATTTGCCTCAGCTCGTGGAAACGACAGAATTCATTCACCGTTTCTTGAAGTCCCGTGCGGTCCCCACCGCGGCGACACTCTCCGATGTAGAACAAGCATGTAAAGACACCCTTGATTTGCTGATAAGCTGGAAAGTCGCGACAGCGCTCGAAGACATCGAAGGAGAAGAAAGGTTTTATTTTGTCGATGACGATAAAAAACCAGAACTTGAATATTACAAAAACAGCATCATTCATGCGACGGTAACGTATGCCTTCGTCGCGGTAAGCCTCCTTTCCAGCGCCAGGGAGGTGCTTGTGACGGCGTCTCTGATAGATGACTATAAATTCATGAAACATCTGTTCAGAAATGAATTCATATACTCCGCGGAAGGCGACGATGACCGTGAAGTCGAATCCATCCTCGCCTACTTCACCGCCGAAGGGTTTGTGGAACAGGATCCGGAATCCGGGCAATGGCGTTTGACCAGGCTGGGTTATGATATATTGCCCACCTGGGCCGGATTCGCCAAAACGTTTATCGAAGCTTACTGGGTAGCGGCCAGAACACTCAGCGGTGCGGTAAAGCGGGGGGACGCCGGCCGAGGCGATATCCTCAAAAGGATGCACAACAACGGCATCAGATATTACCGCCTGGGCATCGTAAACCACCGTGAGGCAGTCAGCCACCTCTTGTTCAAAAATGCCTCGGCCGCCGTCAGAAACGGAAAGCCTGCCGACAACGCCGATGAAACGTCAGAGCACCTTTCGGCACTTGCCCACAGGCTCTATGAACTGGTCCACTAGACGGGCTGAAGCCGCAGGCAGGCGCCCGCCTGGACCTTGCTTTATATGAACACGTATTCTTCCTCTTTCAGTTTCGCATGAGCCGCGGCGAGCCTTGCGATCGGGACCCTCGGCGGTGAGCACGACACGTAGTTCATGTCTATATGGTGGCAAAACCTTATCGCATCCGGGTGGCCCCCGTGCTCCCCGCATATGCCGAACTTCATGTCAGGCCTGGTTTTGCGCGCCCACTCGATTGTGATCATCATCAGGCGCCCGACTCCTTTTATATCCAGCACCTCGAAAGGATTGTGCTGCAGGATGCCCCGCTCCTGGTATAGCGGCAGGAATTTGTTTTCAGCATCCTCCCTTGAAAAGGAGAATGTCGCCTGAGTCAAATCGTTGGTTCCGAAGGAGATAAACTCGGCCAGCTCGGCGATTCGCCCCGCCCTCATGCATGCACGGACCACCTCCACCATGGTTCCGAACCGAAATGGCAGCGCGATTCCGAACTTCTTTTCTACCTCTTTATGGATTTTTTTCACGTAACGGTGAACCCATTTAAGTTCTTCGAGGGTACAAACCTGTGGGATCATTATCTCCGGGCTGACCTGGCCCCCTTCGGACAAATATTCCGCCGCGGCCTCCAGAATCGCCCGGATCTGCATAGCGTATATTTCCGGGTAGGTGATGCCGAGCCGGACGCCCCTGTGACCCAGCATCGGGTTTGTTTCCGCCAGCGCCCGCACCTTCTGGAGCATGGTTTCCTTTGCCTCGATCATGGTCTCGGCCAGGTGTTGATTTTTCAGCTCATCGAGTGCGTGGGTTATAACCTCCAGGTTCGCCGAGTAACGGTCGTGCAGCTCCGGGTTTATCAACTTGAGGGTGTCGGGCAGGTTGGCCATTCCCTGAACGGTTTTGCGCAACTCGCGCAGATGCACGATCTCCCGGACAAGTTCATCTGCGGAAGGCAAAAATTCGTGAATCGGCGGGTCAAGAAGCCTGACGGTTATGGGGTAGCCTTCCATAATTTTAAAAATTTCCTTGAAATCATCCCTCTGAAACGGCAGCAGACGCTCCAGCGCCGATTCCCTTTCCTCCACGGTTTCCGAAAGTATCATCGCCTGAACAATCGGGAGCCGTTCAGGCTGGTTGAACATGCGTTCGGTGCGGCACAGTCCGATTCCCACAGCACCGTATTTCCGGGACTTTGCAACAGATTCAGGGGTATCGGCATTCGCCATAACCTTGATCTTGGCGATATCATCGGCCCACTCCAGTATCATCAGCAGGTCTTCGACGAATTCAGGCTCGATCGTAGGGATTTTGCCCTGGTAAACATTGCCCGTGGTTCCGTCTATCGTGATCATATCCCCTTCGCGCAACACGACACCGCCTATCACCGCCTCCCGGGCTGCGGTGTCGATGGAAATTTGCTCGCATCCGGAAACGCAGGGTCTGCCCATGCTTCTGGCCACCACCGCGGCATGCGAAGTTTTGCCGCCCCTGCTGGTCAATACCCCCTGGGCCGCAAAAAATCCGTGGATGTCGTCCGGTTTTGTCTCCTCCCGCACCAATATCACCTTTTCGCCTATCTTGGCTTTGGTTTCTGCGCGATCCGCATCGAAAACCACCCTGCCAGATGCCGCACCTGGAGAGGCGGCAAGGCCATTCGCCAGGATGTCCGCTGTGTAATTGGGATCCAGCCTCGGGTGTAGGAGCTGAGCAAGCATGTCCGGCTGGATTCTCAAAAGTCCCTCTTCTTCGGAGATCAAACCCTCATTCACCATGTCTATAGACGATTTGATGAACGCGGCGGCATTCATTTTTGCATTCCTGGTCTGAAGGCAATAAAGTTTTTGTCGTTCTATCGTGAATTCGAAGTCCTGTACCTCCCGGTAATGATTCTCCAGCGTCCGCCTCAAAGTTTCGAGCTGACGGTAGACATCCGGCATTTGTCTCCTGAGCTGCATTATCGGGGAAGGAGTTCTTATGCCGGCCACGACATCCTCACCCTGAGCGTTAACCATGTATTCCCCGTAAAGTCGGTTTTCGCCGCTGGCAGGGTCCCTGGTGAACGCCACCCCGGTGGCGCAGTCATCACCCATGTTTCCAAACACCATGGTGCAGACGTTCACCGCGGTGCCGTCGGCCATTTCAGGTGTAATATTGAACTCCTTGCGGTAATCGACGGCCCTCTTCCCCATCCACGAAGCGAAAACCGCCTCCACCGCCAGATACAATTGCACGTAGGGATCCTGGGGGAACGGTTTTCCGCTCTCCTTCTCAACGATTGCAAGGAAACGCTCACAGACTTCTTTCATCGCTCCGCCGTCGAGACCAATATCCGCCGAAGCGTTGTTCGCTTTCTTGACCTCTTCAAACACATCGTCGAACACCTTGTCTCCCAGCCCGAGTGCGATTGAACCGAAAAGTTGGATAAGACGCCGGTAAAGGTCGTAGGCAAAGCGCTCGTTTTTCGTATTTTTTATTATCCCCTTGACAGTCCCGTCGTTCAAGCCGAGGTTCAAAATCGTGTCCATCATACCCGGCATCGACATGGCGGCGCCTGAACGGACGGACACCAGCAACGGGTTTACCTGGTCGCCGAAACCTTTTCCCGTTTTCTTTTCGAGCTCCTTCATCTGCGCCTGGATCTGGTCGGCGACTTCCTTTTGAAGACCTTTATCTTTGCGTTTCAGGTATGCCAGGCAGGCCTCGCTGGTTACCACGAAACCCGGAGGAACCGGCAGGCCTATCTGTGTCATGCCGCACAAGTTGGCCCCCTTTCCCCCCAGCAATTTCTTGTTGGAAGGATCTCCTTCTTCAAATGAGAAAACAAATTTTTTATTTGCCATAATTTTCCCTTTCATTTCTTTTTCTCAGGGACTCGAGACAGTAGGCTAGCCCCAGAAGTACAGCCGCAAATCCCAGAACCGCCAGGATGCCTCCGTTCGGAAAGAAAAAACGCGAAATTAAAACCGCGAACAACAACGAAAGCACACAGCGAATCAATAACCGCTCCAATGGTCCCAAGGTAAAATCTCCTATTCGGGTTTTTTAAAAGGTATAACCCGCAACTTTCGGCCACGCCCCGAAGAAGCCGGCTGCTCCTTTTTTTCAGGGGCGGGTTCGGCCGCGGCAGGTGGTGCCTTTACAGGCTCCAGGCGCATCGGCACACCCCCCATCGTAAAAATCTCGCCATTTATGTAGGCTTCGCGAAGTATCCATGTGACCGTCTGCATCGGCAGCGTGAGCAATAATAATGTCACATGGTACCAATCCTTTTTATAATCCGGTTCGATCGACTCGACCCGCGCGAAAACCGCGGGTTTATCCTGGTAATGAACCAGTACGACATCTCCTTCTTTTGCCATAATTTCACTCTCTCCGGCTGCTTGAACCGGCTCTCCTTTCAATCTCCATCATCAAAAACGCGCCCCGGGTCGCTTCTCAGCCTGTCCAATTTCGATTCGAATTCACCGCCTAAATCCACCCCCATCCGCTCAGCCCGCTTCTTCGCACCCAACCCGATATTGCGGGTGTCCGAATAAAAACCATCACCCTGCGGCTGGGCTGGATCAAAGGATTCGAGGCGGTCTCTCTCGGATCTATGGTACGAAGTCCGTGATATCAATCTTTTCAATTCACCGCCTCCGCATGAGGGGCACACGGCAGCCTCAACATCCCGTCTATTCAGCACCAGGAGCTGAAAATTTCTGCCGCACGACAGGCAACTATATTCATAGATAGGCATCCAAACCTCCGGTCACAATATCACCTTCCGGTCTCATGGGCCGCTGCATCAAATTCATTATACCGTTTTATGGGAGTTAAGGAATTAGATTTTCTTCAATACCATGAAGGCGTATTTCAATTTAACAGATGATACAGGATTATTCAAGTCGTCCGTCGTAATCACAATGATGGTGCTTGACTCGAAAAAGCGGTGCCTTTATAAATTGATGGACTTGTAAAAAGTGAGGACCTCGTAAAAAGTGGAACTTTCTCGTTTTTCGTCATTCCAGCCCCGAATAAACTCGGGATAAACTGCGGCCGGAATCTAGTAGTTTCAATAACTTCTGGATAGAGGTTTATCCCGATAAAGTCGGGAATCAAGTCCGGGATGACGGCCAGGGGACTTCTTTCGAGGCCATCAAATTTGAATCTTGACTTTGGAATTTTGAATGCCGTGCAGCGGCAAGATCGCGGTTGAAAACCGCTCACACAATTAAAGGACGGATTTTCTGCTGTGGGAGCGATTTGTAATCGCGATGTGATTGCGCTGGAGTTGCAATCATAAATCGCGGTAAAAAACCGCTCCCACAGTGGCGGTAAGAATATTTCCAGCGGATTGTATCCGCGATTTTGGATGCAGCAGTACAAAGGAGGATAACGTGAGCAGCGAACAGGGGGCCGGGGGTAACGTCAACCGGCTGGTTGAAAAAGGAGTCGAAATTCCCAACCCATATTCGGTTCTTATAGGGGATGATGTGGATATCGGGCTGATATCAGCCGATCGGGTGAAAATTCATCCCGGCTGCAGGATACATGGAGCCCGAACCGTTATATCCGGGGGCTGTGAAATCGGACGGGAGGGCCCTGTAACCATCGAAAACTGTCAGCTTGCGCCTTCGGTTGAACTCAAGGCCGGGTATTTCAAAAATTCCGTTTTCCTGGAAAAAGCCAATATGGCCTCCGGGGCTCATGTCAGGGACGGATGCATCCTTGAAGAACAGGCCGGAGGCGCTCACTGTGTCGGTCTGAAACAGACCATCCTGTTTCCCTTCGTAACTCTCGGGAGCCTGATAAATTTTTGCGACTGCCTTATGGCGGGCGGCACAAGCCGCAAAAACCACAGCGAAGTGGGTAGTTCATTCATTCACTTTAACTTCACCCCTGATGGGGATAAAACCACGCCTTCGCTGATAGGCGATGTGCCCCGGGGGGTTATGCTGAACCAACCGCCGATATTTCTGGGCGGCCAGGGGGGAATTGTCGGCCCGGTCAGGCTCGGCTATGGAAATGTCGTCGCGGCAGGAACGATACTTAGGAATGATGTTATCGAAAACAACAAACTGATCGTCGGGAAAACGCACCGGGGTAGAATCATGGACGTGGCCCCGAAAGGCTATTCCGGTCTCCGGCGGATTGTGGAAAACAACTCTATCTATATCGCAAACCTGCTTGCCCTGGAACAATGGTATATTCACGTCAGGCATCAATTCCTGGGTCGCCTGGAGTTCGGGGAACAGATATTCAGGGGACTACTCGCAAAACTGCAAATGGCTAAACTCGAGCGTTCCAAGCGTCTGGAAGCGATGGCCGAAAAGGCAGCCGAATCGCCTGGAGCTGAAAAGGCCGAACTGGGACGAAGAATAGAGGAGTTAACAGCCGTTTTCACCGTCGAAGCAGCTTCTTCGGCGGCCGTTGATATCAGGGACCGGTTTCTCGACGAATTCCGGACTCATGCCGCGGGAAGCAGCGAAAATTATATAGAATGCATCCAGGGTCTTCCGGCCCCCCTTTCGCTGGAAGGTACATACTGGCTCGAAGGGGTGGTGAAGGCGATATGCCTCAGGGTTCAAGAGGTGTTGCCGTCGATGAAACTTTTCGCGAATCCCACTGAAAATTGCAAGGAGGAACGATAGATGGGCAAATTGTTCGGCACAGATGGAATAAGAGGCGAAGCCAACCGCTACCCGATGAATGCAGAGATCGCTTTTTTGGTGGGCCAGGCCGTAACGAGGGTTTTCAAAAAACCCGAGCATAAGACACGTGTGATAATCGGCAAAGACACCCGGATTTCGGGATACATGCTCGAGAGCTCCCTTGAGGCCGGAATCAGCTCGATGGGTGGCATCTCCTACCTTGTCCGGGTGCTTCCAACCCCCGGGATAGCATTTATAACCGAGAGTATGCGGGCTGACGCGGGGATAGTTATATCTGCATCCCACAACCCCTTTCAGGATAACGGCATAAAAATCTTCGGCGGCGACGGGTACAAGCTTTCCGATGAAAAAGAAGCTGAGATCGAAAACCTGATGTTGAACGGGGAGCTTTCCAGGATGCTGCCCCCGGCACACGAAATGGGCCGTTCCTATCGGATGGAGGATGCCACGGGTCGCTATGTTGTGTTCCTTAAAAACACCTTCCCCAGGCGTTTCTCCATAGAAGGGATGAAAATCGTTCTGGATGTGTCACACGGCGCCACTTACAGGGTCGCTCCGGCGGTGTTTTCCGAACTGGGAGCCGATGTGACGGTTATAAATGATGAGCCGGACGGCCTGAATATAAATGCAGACTGCGGAAGCCAATATACTGAGGGCCTTGAACGCAAGGTGCTGGAAACCGGCGCTTCAATAGGGCTTGCATTCGACGGCGACGGCGACCGGCTCATAGCCGTGGACGAGAAAGGCCGACGGATAACCGGAGACCAGATCCTCTTGATCTGTGCAAAGGTCTTGAAAGATCGAAACGGCTTGCTCAATGACCTGTTGGTGAGTACGGTTATGAGCAATATCGGTCTTCCCATCGCCTGCAGGAAATTGGGCCTCCGGCATCACCGAGCGAGGGTCGGCGACCGTTATGTTTTGGAGGACATGCAGCGGCTGGGAGCGGTCATCGGAGGCGAGGAATCCGGGCACATGATATTTCTGGATCACCATACCACCGGAGACGGAATCCTGACCGCCATACAATTGATCTCAGCCATGATAAGCGAGGGTAAACCACTGTCCGAACTGGCGGCGATGATGGATATCTATCCCCAGTCCTTGATTAACGTGGATGTAGAGAGCAAACCGGAGATTTCCACCGTTTCGATGATCGTCGACGCGATAAAGACCGCTGAAGACGAACTGGGAAAAGACGGCCGTGTCCTTGTCAGGTATTCCGGAACACAGAAGATGTGCCGGGTCATGGTCGAAGGGCCCAGTGATGAGGTGACATGCCGACTGTGCGACATGATTGCCTCGGCGGTGAAAACATCCATCGGGTGAAAAGCGAAATAGACGTATTGGAAGTGTCGAAACGGAGTTTTGACGTGGGACAGGCCGTGCGGGCCGGGTCAAAACATCGTTTCTACACTCCAGGGACGGCAGCCCTCGTAGGCCGGGATTCCATTCCCGGCCTTGTCCGCACGATGGAACCACCATGCGGGCCAGGCGCGGTACGGAAACCGCGCCTACAGGACTCCATCCCTTATCATTCGGCGTCGGGGTCGGTATCGGGATCGGGGTTGAAACGGAGCCGGAATCAAAGACCGACACCGACGCCGAGTGAATATCGATTACGACAACGACAACCGCTTCGCTTTCGCTCCGCTGACAACGAGTGAGCTCAAGGAGAATAAAGCAATACGATTTGGCGCCGTACGCATACGGGCACGGGAGGGGATAAACCCCTCCCCTACATAATACGATTTGGCGCCGTACGCATACGGGCACGGGAGGGGATAAACCCCTCCCCTACATCCCCACGCACCTATGATTTTCGTAGGGGCGGGGTTCACCCCCGCCCGTGCGGGCCAGGTCAAAACATCGTTTCGACACTCCAGGGACGGCAGCCCTCGTAGGCCGGGATTCCATTCCCGGCCTTGTCCGCACGATGGAACCACCCTGCGGGCCAGGCGCGGTAGGGAAACCGCGCCTACAAGAGGAAACGTTTTCTTATAAAATATGAGCAGGACGTGTTCCTGCGGGGAGGGACTGGTATCATCCATGGGAATCAGCGTACTGGTTACAGAAAATTTCGAACATATGAGTGATGTCGCGGCTAATTTCATTAAAAATCGTATTGCCAAATCGCTCGCGGTCAAGAAAAATTATGTGCTCGGCCTCGCGACAGGAGCATCCCCTACCGGGGTCTACAAGAGACTCGCCGAGTGCGCCAATGCCGGAGAATTCGATTCAACCCGCATCAAAAGTTTCAACCTGGACGAATACGTCGGTCTACCCGGTCAAACACCGCAGGACAGGGTTATGCATCCTGAAAGCTACTGCTTTTTCATGATAAAGGAGTTTTTCGGGTTATTGGAAAAAAATTTTTCACAGACCAACCTGCCCTGCGGCTCCCTGATCGACCAGAAAACGCTGATCCGGGAACTTGAAGAACACCCGACGGACTGGACCTGGAAAGGAACGGATGCGGGCAAGGCCGTTTCGATCAAAGACAGCGCCTCATCCGGTTATCTTTCATGGATCAAGGATGAAATCCTGGACGGTTATGAACGCAGGATCCAAAACGCGGGAGGTATAGATCTGCAGGTGATTGGTGTCGGAGGCCGCGGACACGTAGGTTTCCACGAATCGGGGATCCCTTTTGACAGCGGCAGTGTTCTGCTTGTTAAACTGGATGAAAACACGGTGGAAAACGCGGTCGTCGACGGACATTTCGCCTCCAGGGACGAATCTCCGTGCTATGCCGTAAGCATGGGAGCGGAGCTCATCTACAGAGCTGGAACCGTCGTACTTCTGGCAAGCGGCGAGAGGAAACGCCGGCCGATTGCCTTGTCACTTCTTGAAGACCCCACGCCGGACATTCCGATTTCCTATGGCCGAATCCACTGTCGAAACGGCGGCGAAATGATTTATATTATTGACAGGAGCGCAGCAGAAGAGCTTATGGCCGACCAGCACACATTGGAACAAAAACAGGTGGAAATACTTGAGCTCCCGAGGTAACCGGGAAGGCGGCTCCGAATGAAAAAAAATATTCAGTGTATCAACTTCGATCTGGACTCGGTTCTCTATATACCTTCTGATTTTCTGGAATCGACCCTGCTGATGGCCGTCAAGGCGATGATGCAAACCGGCCTGAAGGCTGAGTTTCATGAAGCGCTTGAAAAATTGAAGGAAATACGCTCAATAGATTCCAACGCCAAGGATCATTTCGATAAATTGTGTTTATTTTTTAATAAAAAATATGATCCCTTGATTATTGCCGCAGGCATAGAAAAATACTGGGAGTGTAAAATCGGAAATATGACAACCGCGCCGGAGACGATGTTTGTCTTAAGTACTTTGTATCCAACATATCCTCTGTCCATTATTTCCAACGGCCCGGCGTTAAAACAGGCCGGCAAAATCGTTCGACTCGGGCTGGCGCATTTCTTCTCAAAATATGACAAAAAATTACAACTCAAACAGCATCATTTTTACGCGACATCCAAAAAAACCCAGGTCAAGCCGTTTCCATACCTCTGGCTCCAGTCCAAAAAAGACATCGGATATGAATTCCCGTCGGCTGTGATGGTCGGGGATCGATACTGGGAAGATATTTTCGGCGCAAAACGGCTTGGCATGATCACCGTGAAGATGAACAGGGGGAACCATCTCGAGGAAACTATTGAAAAGGCTTTTGAAAATGCGATGCAAACCCGGGAGATGAAGGACTATTTCTTGAAAGAGCACTCCCGCCGGGAGATTTTTTCATTGATGAAACCTGATTATACTATTCACAGCTTGCAGGAACTGATTCGACTGCTTGAAGGCATTTAAAAAATCACCCGCCTGCGTTAAATCATCAATATAAATTCAATCAAAACGAAAACGAACAATACCAGGCCGACCACAACTTCAACCATGGGGCTGTATTTGTATGCTTCGTGGCGGTCTCCGGTTACCGGGTTGAGCCATTTCATCGGATTACGAAAAGCCGCCCTGAGGCGCCCGACGACGCCAAAAGCCAGAGCCTCGACGCGGTCGAAAACGATGCTGACATAGGTCACACACACCTTGCGGAAAAATGGAGCCGGTCTTCTGTAGAACCAGTCCACATCAAGGGCCTGGATCAATTCACCATGGAATTTATGGCAGAAAATCCAAAAACCCAGAAAGGTCATCAAGCTTACCTGGGTCACTTCGACAAAATGATACACATTGAACGGGTTGTATTCAACCGGATAAGGCAGGTACCTGTAAAGCGCCCCCGGCACCAGCCCGTAGAATATACACAGAAAAGCCGCCATTCCCATGCCCAGGTACATATTGCGGGGAAGCCGCTTGAGCACCATGAGGTTATGTTCCTTGTCGAACCAGGTCATGTATGGCAGCTTGAGGCCCACGCTGAGAAACGTGCCCACCGAAGCCAGCATCAGCATAATCATGGCCGCCTCGTTATGAGCTTCCCCCGCAGCCGAAATCGTCATCGACTTGCTTATGAACCCGTTGAAAAACGGTATGCCCGAAATTGAAAAGGCGCCTATCATGTAGAGGATCATCACCCACCGCATTCTGTATGCCAGCCCCCCAAGGTATGCCGTCTTCGTGGTTCCGGTCTTATAGAGCACCGCACCCGTGCCCATGAACAACAGTGCCTTGTAGAGGATGTGGCTGTATGCGTGGGCGGCGGCCCCGTTCACTGCCATTTCAGTTCCGATGCCGGCGCCTGCCACCATGAAACCCACCTGGCTTATTATGTGGTAGGCCAGTATCTCCCTGATATCCTTGCAAACAACAGCATAAAACACACCGTAAAGAGCCATCGCACAACCGAACCAAGTCAACACCTCCCAGCCGGGAAACACCCGAAGCAGCACATAAACCGCGGATTTCGTCGTAAACGCGCTCATGAAGACGGCACCGGTGACGGTTGCTTTCGGGTAGGCGTCCGGCAGCCAGGCATGAAGCGGAACAACCGCGGCATTTATCGCCACCCCGATCAGTATCAATACCGTCGCCGGGCTGTAGACCGGCTCGAATGAAACCACCTGCAGCGAACCGGTCGCAGAATAATGCATAAGGATCCCGCTGAAAAGAATCCCTCCCCCGACTACATGATAAATCAAATAGCGCATTCCGGCTTTATCCGATTGGGGTGTACGATTAGCCCACACGAGCCATACAGAACTGACGGCCATCAATTCCCAGAACACCAGAAGCGAAAAAAAATCTCCTGCAAACGACACGCCGAGAGCCCCGCCCGCGTATACCAGGGCGGCGACCTGCTGGGTGGTGTCCTTCACATGCCACGCGTACACGCCTCCGATAAACGCCGTTGCGGCGAATATTATACCGAACAGGCGGCTCAGCCTGCCCACCGCCATGGGTTGCAAATCCATCCCTGCAACCGACGCGGTGACCACCCGTCCTTCAGGAACGGTGAAAACCACCGCAAGGGCGGCAGCCGGAAAAACCAGGAAAAGCCAGGGGCGAAGCTTTTCAGGCACGACGGCCAGGATAAGCCCCCCTACGATGACGATGATCCCGGGTATGGTCAGAAAATCAGCTGTCATAATAATCAAGGTCTCTATTCAGAAAATGAGTGCCGACAAATTTGGCCACGAAAATGATCGCTACACAGCAAACAAAGCCGAATATCCCGTAAAAGGCCGGTATAGAATTCCACCAGTGATGCCCCACGCCTGCAAGCACCGTGAACTCGAGCACCAGCGAAGCCAGGAACAATGCCCAGAATATGAACCATAACGTCCTGTTCATTGTGCAACTCCTTCGAAGATGGACGCCGAAACAACGCCCACTATGTCGAAAAGGCCGAAAAACAGATTGGGGAATATCCCCAGCAAAACGGACAGCAAAGCCGTTATTACTATCGGTACCACCATAAACGGCGAAGCCTCCCCGTGACCTGAAAGCCCCTCCCCCCCCCGGAAATAAGCGCGATGTACGACAGGGAAAAAATAACCTGCATTTAAAGCACCACTCACCACCAGGATAATCACGGGAACAACCATGTGACCTTCAAGCGAACCCATCGCCAAGTACCATTTGCTGAGGAAGCCATTAACAGGAGGAATCCCGGCAAGGCCCATTGAGGCTATCGTGAAAGACGCCATGGTAAAAGGCATAACCTTTGCGATCCCATCAAGGTCGCTGATGTTCTGCCTGTGTAGATTAACGTATATCGCGCCCGCACAGAAAAAAAGTGTGATTTTCATCGTGGCGTGCGCGGCTATATGCATCACGCCCCCGGCCATCCCGAGCGGAGTCAGCAACGCAGCCCCAAGGACCACGTAAGAAAGATGGCCCACAGTTGAATACGCAAGACGCCGCTTCAAGTTGTCCTGGCTGAAGGCCATGAGTGAAGCCACTATGATGGTCAAACCCGCAACGGTTATAAGAATATCATTAAGGCCGAAGCCTGCCATGACCTCCGTTCCGAACACGTAACCAACGACGCGTATCATCCCGAACACGCCCGATTTGACGACTGCAACCGCGTGCAGCAGTGCACTTACAGGGGTCGGTGCGGCCATCGCAGAGGGAAGCCAGGAATGGATAGGCATCAATGCGGATTTGACTCCCACACCGCCTAAAAACAACAGAAAAACACAAACCATCATTTCATCGGGAAACTGCGAATTCCCGAGGATTCCCCCGGGCCTGAAATCTATCTCCCCGGTGTAACTATAGATTATCGCGGTCCCGGCTATCAGAAGAACGCCGGCGGTCAGCGTATAGGTCAGGTACTGCCTGCCGGCCCCGATCGCTTCCTTATTTTCTTTATGGATCACAAGTGGATAGGTCGCCAAGGTAAGTATTTCATAAAAGACGATGAAAGTCAGAAGATTACCGGCGAAGGCTATTCCGATGGTCGCGGACAGGCATACCGCAAAACATGAAAAATAACGGGTTTGTTTCTTTTCCGGCGCGCCGCGGACATAACCGATCGAGTAAAAAGACGTCAATATCCAGAGGCCCGACGCAATAGCAGCAAAGTATACGCCGAAAGGATCCGCCCTGAGAATCAACGGCAGGCCAGGGGAAATTTCAAAGATTTTCGCCTCAACCGTTATTCCTCGAGCCGCATAAGGCAGGAGATTTAAGACAAGGAAAAACTTAAGTAAAGCAGCCAGTATGGTCCACGATTCCCTGAGATTAGGCTTATTCCTGCTTGCAACGATCAATGGTACCGCAACAAGCGAAACCAGCACTGGAAATAGTGGAGCAAAGGATTCAACCATTATCAACGCCTTATTTCAATCTTTAGAAATCACCCCGGGAACATTTCCAAAATATACGAAACGACACTCATATTCATGATACCGATAACGATGATACCCGCCGCCAAAATAACGACCGGCACCAGCATCAAAGGTTTTACTTCCCGATTCCCAACCTCGGTTTTCTCCCCGGCATCCTCTTCTTTATCCGGATTTCTCATGTACACTTTTTCGAGGACACGAAAAAAATACACCGCGTTCAACAACGAACTCATGAGGATAACGGCCAGCAACAACCAGTTTGAGTTTTCTATCGTGCCGAGCACCAGGTACCACTTGCTGAAGAATCCCGCCATCGGCGGCAAACCGACCATCGACAAAGCGGCGACGGTAAAACACGCCATGGTCCAGGGATACTTCTTGCGGTAGGTATCGTTGAACAGCCTTATGTTGGAATGACCCTCCCGAAAACGGAGGTTTGCGGCGACAAGAAACAGGCAAGCCTTCATGGCGGCGTGGTTCAGGACATGAAGCACCGCGCCGACAAAGCCCGCCGGATTCCCCAGGCTCAGGCCCATGATGATGTAACCTATCTGGGAAACGCTGCTGTAGGCGAGTCCGCTCTCCACCCAGGATGACGTGGCAGCCGCCCTTGCCGCGGAAGGTGTGAAGGTATGGGCCTACAAGGGGGAAACCACGGCGGATTATTATCGCTATATCAACAACGTGATCGATTTCAAGCCGCACATCACCATCGACGACGGCTGCGACCTGGTTTCCGAAATCCATAAA
>JAWOBE010000192.1:0-8029 GCA_046498185.1 Desulfatiglandaceae bacterium
CCGTTGTCCACCCACTCGAGAACATCTGATCCTCCGACTGAAAGAATTGGATCGTCCACGCTGAAACACTTTGCCATCGAATTCATGCATGAAGCCAGATCATCAAAAGTTTTTTTACCTGGTAGACGATTGCTCAAACAGGCGAAGTTCGCTGCAATGCCGGCCAGTTCAAGATTTGAGGAGTAACGTTCCTTTATTTGCTTCCCAACATCGTGGATTTCATCAACCGGTATACCTTCACGCTGATCGCCGACTTCGGCCACCAATAGCACTTTGTGTTTTTTCTGTAGATGTGCAGCTGCTCCAGCAAGGCGTTTCAATGTTTCAAGGTCGCTTTGCAGGCTGATGCCATAGGAACGGATCACCGAATCAAGATCCGACCATGGCGTAAGGTAGAGCAGAACTTGCTCGATCTCATCAGGGATTGAATTTTGGAAAACGGGGTAGTGGGCAAGCCCAAGACGGCTGAGACCGGCTTCGAAAAAATGATCCAGCAGTTCTTTCCGCACGACCGCTTCTTTTAAGACCGGCAGCAGAGATAATCCGGCGTTGTTGCAGCGGTTCCAAATCTGCGAATAATTTTGAGTGAGCTTATCTTTATAAACAACTAGATGGGCCAATGATATTCATTTCCTTTTCTAGAGTTAAAGCGTGCACCATAAACAGAGCCGCCCTGTCCATGGTGCACCGATAATTGAACCGTCGATGGTGCTCATGCTTTAAATCAATCTTCGGACCCTCTGGCGAAAAATGGATCGGCTTCTACAAGTGCCACATTCCCTTCAGGCGTTAACCTGATACGGCTGTTTTCGGGGGGCGTGACGGGGATTTCCTCGGGTTTCGCCATCTGCGGGAACCATTCGTAAGGGTATCTGTGCGCCCTGAAAACATGATGCCCGGGATTTATGAATTCCCACACGATCTCACATTTCGGAGTCACTTCAATCACCCTGCCGTGAACCGTGTCCGTTATCAGGGTGTTGCCGTTGGGGAGCCTGTCCGCACTGGCGCAATAGGAGCTGTAAAGAAGGTTGGCCCAGCTGAGGTCTGCAGAGCGCCCGAAATTCAACTTTTCGTCGTTGAAGGTCCAGACCATCTCCAGCGAAACCGGGTCGATTTCGATTACACGTGAGTAGCCTCGTGTTGCATTCAAATAGCCGGTGGGGGAGCAGGGAGTCGGTTTTCCCACACCGGCCTGCCCGCCGTTGTCGAATAGGAGTACATTGCCCTCCCCCGGAAGTCCCTTTGGGATCATATGGGCATGATGCAGCCCCACAATCTGCCGGATATTTTGCAGCGCGGCGGAATATTCGAAATCCGGTCCGATGCGCCATACAATGTCGCCGCTTTTTTTGTCGATGATAAATGCGCAGTTGAAGATCCGGATATCCGTGATGATATTGTCGGGGTGAAAGCGCTCGTCCCCGGCATCGTACCATTTGTTGGGCCCCACATAATTGATGTTGTTGCAGTATATTTCTTTTACATAGTCCGCACCGCCGTGAGGTTTTGCATAATAGTAAAGAACCGCCTTGGCTATGGGTTCGATGCCCAGTTGGTCCCAGTGGTCGTAAACGCGCCACTTCCAAAGGATATTTCCCTCTTCATCCACTTCGATGATTTTTGTATCCGCTACAGGATAAGGAGACAAATCCGGAAGGTCCCGGGTTTCGGTGGAATTGATAAGCGTCTTGCCGCGTCTCTTGGGCTCCTGCCCGGGACTGTAATAACCGACTGGTGAGCCTTCCCGTTGAAAATCATGATGGGCCCGCGCGCTCCAGAACAATTCCCCGGTTTCCTTGTCCGGGATCTGGTCACTTCTGTTGAAAACCCACACGTCGTTTCCGTCCCAGTCCTTCTGGATAACATTAACGCCGTCCAACCAGTAGCCTTTGGCAAACTTCGAACATCCGATGATATCTCCGCCGGGCAGCATTTTGTTGTCAAAGATGCCATACAAACCTTCCCACCTCTGAACGGTGTTGCCGTTCATGTCATACAACGCCGCACCCTTGGCGACACAGTTTCCGAAGCCGAATGTGGAAGGGACGATGGTCAAACCGCCCCATGATTTCTCGGGATCATAGCGCACCACCCCGGTTGGATAAACCCTTGAATACATAAATTTATCTCCTTTTTATATATTATAAGTTGTATATTAATTAAATTTTAAAATATAAATATTTATCCTTTAGATAATTAAAAATAAAGCTCAATTTATAATAGCTTTATTTGGTTTTTTCTTTCTCCATGCAATCCAGATGATGACAGCCACCGTCAACACCAGAAACAGCAGAGAGATGGGCCGGGTAACGAATATCATGGGATCGTCGCCGGACATTTTGAGCGACTGGCGAAGGTAGACTTCCACCATGGGCCCCAGAATGTAAGCTATCAGCAAAGCGGCTGGGCTGAGCCCCCATTTTTTCAGCAAGTATCCGATAATGCCGAAGAAAACCATGACCTTAACATCAAAGAGACTCTGTTGGGTTCCATAGGCCCCAACACAGCAGAGGATTAGGATCACAGGGAAAAGGTAGGAACGGGGGACCATGATCACTTTTTGGCCTAGCTTCATGATGGGAAGTGGAATGACCAGCATGAAGAAATCCGAAACTATAAGGATCATGAACATCCCGTAGATGGTTTCCGGATGCTCGACCATGAGCATCGGGCCCGGAGCGAGGCCATGGATCATGAAAGCCCCCATGATGACCGCCACGGAAAGGGCACCGGGAATTCCCAGTGTCACCATGGGGATCAGCCCTGCCCCGCATACGGCGTTGTTGGCTGCTTCCGGGGCCGCCACTCCTTTCAGTTCCCCTTTGCCGAAATCTTCCGGGTTCTTCGCTGTGGCCCGTGCCTGGTCATAGCCCATGAAAGCAGCCGTGATACTGCCTACCCCTGGAAGTGCCCCGCAGAAGGAGCCCAGAAGGCTCGAACGAAATATCGTGCCGAGGCATCTTTTGAGTTCGGGCCATGTCACTCTGGAGTCGTTTTTATCTGTTGATTTTACAATGGATTCGCCCGGAGCCTGCTCCCATCCTTCTTCCATCTGGAGCAGCACTTCCGACATGACGAGCAGCCCTATCAGCATTGCGAGGAGTTCTATCCCTGCATCCAGGTCGAGACTTCCAAATGTGAACCTTCGCTGGGTGGTTATGGGGTCAAGCCCCACGGCGGCGAGTAAAACCCCCAGGGCGGTGGATAGAAGTCCCTTGATATGGGACTCATTCCCGGTGCCGGCGACCACCACCAGGGCGAACAATATGAGCATGGCCAGCTCTGGGGGGCCGAACATGAGAGCCAGGGCGGCAATTGGAGGCGCGGCGCCGAACAACAAAATATCGCTTATCAATGCCCCTATGACCGACGCATATAGTGCAATCTTCAAGGCTTTTCCCGCCTTTCCCTGCTGTGTCAGGGGGTAGCCGTCCAGGGACGTGGCCGCGGCCTCCGGAGTTCCGGGTGCGTTCAGGAGAATCGCCGAAATGGAGCCGCCGTAAACACTACCTTTCCAGCACCCGATGAGCATGGCGATCGAGAAAAGGGGGGACCAGGTGAACGTCAACGGAATCAACAAGGCGATGGCCATGGTTCCATTCAAACCTGGGATAGCTCCGAGCAATGTTCCCAGGAAAATCCCCAGGGCGGCACCGAAAAAGTTGCTGATCGTCAGAGAGGTTGCAGCTGCATTTGCAAGGACTTCCAGCATGTTTAAGCTCCTCAACCCAGTACCTTCTCGACGATGGTTCCGACGGGAAGCGGCGAAATGAAAAATTTGTCAAATGATATGTAGAGTACGATTATGGTGACAAAAGTAATTAATATAATCTGCTTTATATTTCTTATGCCAAAAATCATAAACAAAATGATCATGGCCACCGAAGATGAAAGCAGAAACCCAATGGAGTCCATAACCCATGACAACATAACCATGATGATAATCACGCTGGGAAGAGCAAAGTGGTTTGAATTCGCCCGGCCGGTTCCCTCATGGTGCTTTTCTTCTTCGTCGCCTGAACGTATGGATTTGACAAGCATGAAAACGGCCAGGAGAAGGATGAAGCCCACCACTACCACCGGCATAAGGGATTCAGGCCGCGTCAGGGGGCCCACCTGGCTTGGTATAAGGTAGAAGAGACAGAAAAGTGAAAAAGCTATGAATCCTAAAGCGATTTTAAAATCTTTTCGATTTTTGATCATTTTGAACCCCAGAGCGGGGCAAGGCAGAGCCTTTACCCCGCTGTTGCGGTTATTTTTTGACTTCCACACCGAGTTCTGGGAGTAAGTCTCCCCATTCTTTCGCGAGGCTTTTCAGAAGCGCCTCGTACTCGGATCCGGGGATAAATTTGGGATGCATATCCAATTTCGCGGTTCCCTTTATCACGGCTTCGTCAGAAGCGGCCGCCTTGAATGCCGCCTCGAGTTTGGTCCTGGCAGCCTCGGGTATGCCGGCGGGAGCGACGATGGACATGTAGGAAATTTGCGAAAAGTCGAACCCTTTCTCTTTCATGGTGGGCACATCGGGACACAGGCTGAACCGGTCTTCGCTTGTGACCATCAAAACCTTGATTTTTCCGGCTCTGATGGAGGAAGCCACCGACGCCGTCGTGTTGTTGATCATGTCAACATGGCCGCCCAGAAGTGCGGCTGTTTCTTTTACCCCGCCCTGGAAGGGAACATGTTTCCAGTCCAGGCCAAGCTCTTTTCCGATGCGGGCGGTGACCAGATGGTTCGTTGTGCCCGTGCCTACACTTCCATAACTGACTTTGCCGGGGTTTTTCTTTACATAATCAACGAATTCGTCCCAGGTGTTCCAGGGGGCATCTCCCCGTACCATGATTCCGTATTCGTAAGGCATTGCCGC
Organism: Desulfatiglandaceae bacterium; assembly: GCA_046498185.1. GTDB lineage: Bacteria > Desulfobacterota > DSM-4660 > Desulfatiglandales > Desulfatiglandaceae > CAYXDR01. The sequence goes on from JAWOBE010000192.1 coordinate 4,871, forward strand.
GGCAATTTGAATCAGGTCCTCGAACGGTTTGTATGGAACGGTTCTGATTTGAGGCACGATGGCGACGGCGGGCATGTTGCATGTCCCGATTGTATAGCCGTCGTTCTTCGCCCTGGCTACTTCGCTGACGCCCAGGGTTCCGCCGGCCCCCGCCTTGTTCATGCAGACGACTGCTTCTCCCAGGATTTCGGAAACTTTGGAAGCCATCAACCGCGCGGCTACATCGGTCGTCCCGCCGGCTGAGAAGTTTATGATAAGTTTAACGGGTTTTTTCGGCCAATCCGCGGCCATCGTGGGTCCCGTGACAAATGCAAGAATCCCGATAACCAAGAAAACAACCATAATGCTCTTTTTCATGACATCCTCCTTTTGGTTAAAGGTTAACAACCGATTTAGCCAGCTTAAACTTCCCAGTACCTACTGCTGATTAGCAACCTATCTTAGGCCTGACCTTATCTACTGAAGTTAAGAGAGGTCAGGCCGTCTTCTTTGATAATTTTTTGCACCAAGCTGTAAATATTCTCTCTTCGAGTGGAATCCATTCTGCGGCTGATCGCCGAAACGGTAATGCCCGCCAACGCTTCGCCATTATCATTTATTACCGGGAAGCCGAGGGAAATGACGCCCTCATGAAACAATCCGCGGCTTATTGTATATCCTCTTTCCCTTGCCTCCGCGGCAAGAGATCTGATCTTTGATGCACTCAGGTTTTTGTAGTGAGAGTATCGTGATGCATTTGTGGAAATAACAGTTTCACATTGCTTTTCAGGCAGGAACGCAATCAGTGAAAGACTGCCTGCGCCGATTCCAAGGGGCCGGCGGCTTCCGATGTCAACCAGGATGGTTTTTATGGGATAGCTGCCTTCAACTCTGTCGATGCACAAGGCGTCATTTCCAGAACGTATAAGCAGAAATACCGCGTCGCCGGTTTCCTGTTCTATTCTTTCGAGGGAGCCGCGGAAACTTTCACGGACGGCATATTGGTAGGCTGTACCTCCAAGATGATAGAGTTCTATCCCAAGGTGGTAGGCTTTTGATTTTGGATCGTGAGTGATGAATCCTTCGGCCGTAAGTACGGATAGAAGCCTATGCGCGGTGGAAAGGTTCAATTCCGAGGCACGGGCAAGTTCGGAAAGGCGGGCACCCTGTCCGTTGTTTTGTGCAACACGCCGAAGCAAAGATATCGCCCGCGTGAGGCTTTGCGCGCCTTTCGGGGGGACAGCCTTTTTATCTGAAGCAGCTTTTGCGGAATGCATGTTACATCCATTCAGCTTGAGTGGACGTTTAAGGTAGCCTGAAAATAAAAATAGCGTCTCGCGGGGAGGGAAGTCAAGAAAATTTTATAATGTACCAGTTGACTTTTATAATATGAAAAATTTTTGTTCTCCTATTCCTCGGCAAGTTTCTCCACGACTTCATTTTTAACAGGAGATGTATGCTCACGTGCACATTTCCTCAATAAAGGGGAACCAACATTCGCAATAGTCTATTAGAGCGAAGTCGATGCTACTTCGAAATATAATTGACTACCTTTAGCCTTAATCAGCCAATTTTCGACAATTCTCTCGTTGTGAGGAAATAAATCCTCTTTTCGGTTCACCATGAACTCCATCACTTCCCGAGTAGCCGAATCCAGCATTTCCTCTGTTTCAGCAAAGGTTTCCGCGATCACTGCATCCCGTTTTTCTGCCTCGATAAAGGATGCATTCCAGCAAATAATGGCAAAACCTATAGCCTTTTTCTGTTCTTCCACTGTTTCTGCCGAATCCAGAAGCGGCCGAGCATAGTCCACAATCACTTCTGACATTTTCTCTTTGTCAGGAGGATTTGGATTGATTCTATCTGCCAAATGCGGTTTATCCCTCAAGATTTTGTCCTTAAGAGAGCTCGGCTCTAAACTACGGGCCTGGTGCCTCATCTTCTTCATGTACTTTGTTGTCTTTTGTTTGATCATTTTGTTTTTCTTATTTTTTCCCATAGGGCGTTCTCTCCTCCGAAACCGCAACCCCAAATCCATCCTGACGAATTGGGGCAGAAACATTTTGCCCCGACGGCCACAAAAAGAGCATTTCGAGGCCAGCGAGGTCATTCGCTTAGGTTTAGCCTGCTCTAGGCTGGACACTTTCAGTGGGCATCACAGTCAGGACGAAAAAGTTTACAAAAAATGCTTGAGAATTGAAAGGTGAAGCGGGATTTTAGTCATAGCTCGCCTGTGGCCAACAGCGCGGCGAAATGGGTGAAAGGCAGGATATCGATGCCGTCCCTTGTCCTCATTGCGGGGCCTTGAGGGTAGACGACGATCCGGCGCTTCAATCCTTTGATGGACTCGGTGGTACGCAGGCCTTTGCACCAGGCGTCTATGAAAGTGTTGCCGGATTTCACTTCCACTGCGATCAGCTCTTCGCCTCGAACCAGGATAAAATCGACTTCCATCCCGGATCGGCCGGCAGCCCCCCAATAATACATATCGTCAAAAAGGCGACGATAGTCTCTATATGAGCGTAACAATTGGGCCACCATTCCTTCGAATAAAGCACCTTTCTCTTCGACGACCAAAGCACCTGTGCTACGCTTCATGGCCCTTACAATGCCGGGATCGCACCAATACCATTTGGGCAGTTTCCGTTCTCTCACACGCAATTTGGCTTCGTAGGCAGGCAGGCGGAAGCACAAGAGGGTTTCCTCAAGGATATCGAGATATCCAGCCACGGTTGTTCTTGCCACTCCTGCTTCCCTGGCGATATTGCTCACGTTGATACTCTGTCCATGAAAGAGGGCGGCAACAGGAAGGAATCGGGCAAAACCCGGCAGGTTCCGAACCAGTGCCTCAGCCTGGATTTCTTCTTTCAAGTAAAGCCGGGCATAAGCAGCGAGAGTTTCCTGCTTTTCGGTAGAGTCATGCACGATGGGCAGACAGCCGTAGCGCATCGCTTCTTCCAGATTGAATAGTTCACCGAGTTCCTCAGGAACAAAAGGATGCATGGCCCGGTTCAGAGCGCGCCCCGCAAGCAGATTGACGCCTGCCCGCTTGAGCTTGCGGGCGCTCGACCCGCAAAGAACAAAATTCAAGCGCCTTTCTTCAATAAAACGGTGCACTTCATTCAGTAAATCCGGCAGTCGTTGCACCTCATCTACGACTACCCAGCCGCCTGTTGAAAC
>JAWOBE010000013.1:0-17507 GCA_046498185.1 Desulfatiglandaceae bacterium
TTTAGGATCAGGCTTTCCTTTGAAGGAGTAGTTCGTAAGCTGCCCGAACCCGGACAAACGCTTCGTTCTCTCCACCGCGATCCGGATGGGCCTTCTTGGCCTTGGCGCGGTACACGCGGGTGAGCTTCCGTCGGTCCATGGCATGGAAAGCATCGGGATCGATGCCTAGCAGGCTACACGCCGCTTTTACGTCCCCACTCAAGGTGGATGCCGCACTCTTCCAGATGAAATCGTCCACATATTCCCGCGATGGGCCCTGCACAGGCTGGTCAAAATATAGGATGAGGTAGCGTACCAGGTAGTCGTGGAGTCGATCCGGATCGTGGTTGTGAACCCCGGGAAAAAAGGAAAGGTCGACGTTCAAGCGGCAGAGTTTTTGAACGAACACATCGTCCACCATATCCGGGTCCAGCGCCTCAGGGCTGTTGCGCGTGAGCAAGTGCCCGAACCGGGACTGGCAGTTCAGGGCGGTGTAGAGGTATGGCCGCGTTTCCCAGGGCGAAAGCTCGCGTTCCATGTCCTCCATGATCTGCTCAATTTCGTCCCGGCTCTTGTTGAGTAGGACGTTCAGGAAGGGCCACGGACGGGCGTCCAGGTTTCCGATGTCAACACGCCCGAAACGCAGGTAGTGGATTCTTCGTTTGTCAAAATCGTGAAGTGCCTGTTGACGTCGGAAAAGCTCCTCACGGGAGTAGGACTTCCACGGTTTTCGCACAGGATCGGTTCGTTGGAAGCGTTCAACCACCCGCCGAATATCCGCCTCCACGTAAGGCAGAAATATAAACTCCAGCTCTCGGTCCGTAAAGTCGGCTCCGAGGTCTACGAGTTCCTCTTCAAGCTCTTTACGTACGTAAAAACTGTTGCCACCGGGGTACTCGATCCAGATCCGGGGATCCGTGCCCAGCTCCGTCAGCTTCCGGTGGTACCAGGTTCCGTCTTTCAAATATGACTCGCACAGCTCGTAGAGCAAGCCGCCTTTATGATGGCTTTTTCGAAGATACACGCAAACCTGCCTGCGCCGCCGGGACAAACATCTCACACCTTTGGAGCTGGTTTGAACCGCGCGGGAGAGTTGATGTTTTTCTGGTAGATCTTTTGAACGCAAAGATCCTAACACATGGCGCCTGGCGTGTCCACGAGGAGACGAGGGTTCTTGGCACGAAAGTTCTTGAGACTTGACACACGATAACACTCCCGCCATACTTATGACAAATCAGATCCTGACAATTTGAGCGTTGCTCGGAAGGAAAAGCTGAAAATCCGGAGTCGAAATGCCGGCGCTCGAAGGCGTCTAAATGTCTGCTTGATCAACAGCGGCATTTCTCTTTGAACGGATGGAATGATTTATTTCTCACGCTATTCATTCTTCAAGTAGCTTTCGCCATCGCCTCATAAAAGAGGGCATTCTCGATTCTTGCTTTAAAAATGAGAAGTCATAGGTGTTCACTGCAAGGGAAATCACTTACGGAAACGGCGGGCGTCGAGCCTTTCATTTCTTGCCGGAAGACAAAAAGGAGGAGAGCTATGCGTATGACGGTAACAAAACGGGCGATATCCAATATCACTGTTGCAATGTGTTTAGCCGTTTTAATGATACTCGCGGGCTGCGGCGAGAAGGAACCTCGAAGTGTAAAAATTACCCCTGAATCCAAAAGCCTTCAGGAAGGGGAATCGGTGCGATTTGAAGCTGCAGCGTTTGATGAAGACGGCGAACGGCTGGTGGATGCAACCATTTCCTGGAGCGTGGAAGGCGATGCCGGCACCATAGATTCCGCCGGGACTTTCACCGCCGTCCAGGAAGGTGAAGCAAAGGTGGTCGCCTCAACGGAAGACATTTTCGGGCATGCCACGGTCACCGTAACACCTCTTCCTCCTAAATTGGCACGCATCAAAATTGATCCACAGGAGGCCTCTGTGGAAGTCGGCGATTCCCTGAAGTTGGAAGCGGTCGGCGTTTCAGATAAAAATCAGGAAATGCCCGATGTAGACATCGCGTGGAGCATGGAAGGGGAATCAGGCTCCATCTCCGAGGAGGGTTTCTTCGAGGCGGTAAAACCGGGGAAGGCGAAGGTTGAAGCCAAAAGTGGAGAATTCTCCGCCACCGGCATGATCACGGTGATCCCGCCGCCTATAAAGGGTATAAACGTAAACGCAGACCGTGAAAAGGCGCTTCCGGGAAGCGTAATAACTATGACCGTAACAGCCACATCCGACGATAAAAAACCGGCTGCCTACGCAACCGTGAATGTCGGCTCAACGAGGGAAGATCTGGTTCTTTCAACAAATACCCTTTCCCTTGATGAATCGGGCACGGGCGTGCTGGAAGCGCATTTACCCGCGGAACCGGCTGAAGTTGAGCTGGTTTTTGAGGGTGGGGAGGCGATGCTCAAGCTGGGTTTTGAAGCGACCCCCATAGTACGAATTGAAATAGAACCTGATGCGGGGCCTTATGAAGCAGGGCAGACCGTAAATTTTGAGGCTGTTGGCTATGACGCCTATGGGAACAGCACCCCTGTGGAAGTTGAATGGTCCATCACCGGAGAGTCCGCCGGCATTGATCAAAATGGAAAAGCAATCATGAGCAAACCGGGTGAGGGGCTGGTGCTGGCTGCTTATAAAAATATGTCGGCAGGGCTCCCTTTCTCCATAGAAGCAGGGGCTCCGGCGGACGTGAAAGTAACCCCCGCAGAAGTAAGCCTCCAGGCCGGAAATGCCGTCAGCTTCGGGGCGGAATGCTATAACCGGTACGGATTTCCCTTGCTCTCCGAGGTGACCTGGAGCGTGGAAGGAGACATGGGCTCCATTTCTGAGGACGGATTTTTTCAAGCCTGGAAAACGGGAGAAGGCCGCATTGTCGCAAAAGGCGGAGATGCGTCCGGAACGGCTGATGTTAAAGTTGAACACGGCCCCTTGGCTTCCGTGGTCATAGATATTCCCGAAGCAACCATCACCGCGGGCGAGATGATCGATCTAAAAGCCTACGGCGTAGATGCCCACGATAATCGCTTCGAGATCACTCCGGAGTGGTTCCTGAGCAAGTCCCTGGGGGTTCTTGACAAAGAAGCCGGTACTTTTACCGCAAGATTTGCCGGTGAAGGCGAAATAAGGGCGCTGGCGGACGGGGGCGGCGCCGCCGCCACCATCAAGGTGGTCCCGGCCGAGTTGGTCCATCTCGAAATTTCTCCGGCAAGAGTGGACCTCCTGGCAGGTGAATCGGTCGCATTCGAGGTACGGGGATACGACAAATTCGATAATCGTGTCGAGATAGACCCGCAGTTTTCGCTGGCAGATGATCTCGGACCCTTGGAAGAAGACGGGGCCTTTGAGGCTCGTAAGGCGGGTACAGCCACTGTAACCGCCGCCGCCGGCGACCTGGAAGCCAGGGCGACTGTAACGGTTGAGCCTTTTGATATGGTGCGTGTCACCATCGATCCATCCGGAGAGCTGACATTGAGCGCAGGAGACACCCGACAGCTGACAGCCCGGGGGTGGGATGAATTCGGAAACGTGGTTGCGTCTGAGACACACTGGACGGTGGTGCCTGACCTGGGGAAAATGGGGGTGCAGGGTAATTTTCTCGCAAAGAAGGCAGGTAAAGGGTCTATCAAGGCTGCCTTAACCCAGAAACGCACCGGAATCCAGATGTCTGATTCAATCGTCCTCACCGTTGACCCGGGGCCGACCGCCCGTATCGAAATTGTTCCCGACAGCTTGGAGATCAAGGCCGGTGAAGAATGCGATTTCTCCGCAACCGCCTATGATGAGTTCGGAAACCCCACAGGATCCCCGATACAATGGTCCATTGCAGGAACAACGGGCTCTATAGACGAAAAAGGAGTTTTCAGGGCCCGGCAGGCTAAAAAGACCAAGATCCGAGCCGGCGTGGACGGGGTATTCTCTCTTGCCGAAGTTGAAGTAGTGCCTTCCGAGGTTGTTTATCTCAAGATAGTTCCTTCCGATCTCTCCCTGGAAGCGGGCTCCTCCACCTCTCTCCATGTTATGGGGGAAGATAAATTTGGGAATACCGTGGATACCGAAGTGGCTTGGAACCTCACCGACCCTGAACTTGGACGCATCAGCGGGGACGGGACGTTGACCGCGATGAAAGCCGGCGAAGCGATGGTGCTGGCGACATCGCGAAATCTGGTCGACAAAGCGACTCTTGTCGTCAAAAAGAGCGGGCTTGCCTCTATCCAGGTGCTGCCTTCATCTGTGAGGTTAAATGCAGGCGATAAAATTCAGTTCCAGGCTCGCGGAATGGATGCGGGAGGCAACGAACTGGATGTATCCCCCGAATGGTCGGTCGAAGGAGACGCGGGCGTTATCGATCAAGAGGGTAATTTCGAGGGCCGCACAAGAGGCTCCGGCAAAATACTGGCAAGTGTCGGAGACTTGAGCGGAGAGGCCCACGTGGAGGTAACCCCAGGCACGCCTGCCGAAATCATAGTTGAGCCAAGCTCACTTGATCTTTCGGCAAGTGAATCTCAAAAGCTGTCAGTGCAGGTGAAAGATGAGTTCGGCAACCTCATCGAGGATGCCTCCTACGCCTGGGTTCTGTCATCCGACCTGGGAACCATGGAGGAAGGTGACATATTCTACGCCCATACCGTCGGCGAGGGTGAACTTAAAATTACGTGCGGCGACGCCTCGACCCGGTTGCCGGTAATTGTGCATCCCGGTCCTCTCAGCCGCATCCTGGTGCTGCCTGAATCTCTTGAAACACAGGCCGGTGCCGAAACAACCCTCAAGGCGGAAGGATTCGACATGCACGGAAACGAAGTTTCCATCGAGCCTGTATGGTGTGTTACCGATGGTTTGGGTGTTTTTTCCGAACCAGGCGTGTTTGAAGCAAGGCACTCCGGCAAGGGATATATCTGCGCCGCGGTGGATGCGGTTGTGGGAACTGCAGGTCTCGTGGTGAAACCGGGCCCGGTGACAAATATCGATGTTCAGCCTGCAAATATAGAAGTTGAGGCGGGCAGTGAGCTTGATTTTACAGCTACGGCGTACGATGCCCTCGGAAACGAGGTTCCCGTGGAATATGAGTGGACCGTGGGGAACACCCAAACCGCCGCTATTTCTCCCCAGGGAACATTCCTTTCCCGTAGCGCCCATCGCGCAGAAATATTTGCAGCCTCAGGGGATGTCAAGGGGCGCGCGGAGGTGGAAGTTGTTCCCGCCGAGCCGATCGAGATTCAAGTAGCGCCGTCCGAGGTTTTCATGAAAGCAGGCGAACGGAAGAAACTGTCTGCTTTCGGGCTCGACCGATTCGGGAACAAAATGCCCGTTGATGTTGTGATGAGCGTGGACCCCGAACGACTCGGCCGATTTATTGACTCCACAGTGTTCGAGGCCGGCGGGGCCGGTGAAGGCTTCATCAATGTAAAATCCGGAGACCTTCGTTGCAGCGTGCCGCTGAAGGTGTCGACGGGAGCGTTGGTTCGAATCGAAATCCGTCTCCCTGAGGGTGATATCCGGGCGGCGGAAACCCATGATCTTGTCGCTGTGGGTTTCGACGCTGGAGGCAATGAAATTCCAGTGGCTTCGCGCTGGGCTGTGTCTGATGAAATCGGCTCCATAGAAGGGGATTCCGGGCGGTTTTATGCGCGGAAAACAGGAAAGGGTGTGGTGACGGCTCGATCAGGAGAAGTGGCCGCGTTCCGGTGGATTGAAGTCAAGGCGGGAAAACTTTACAGCGTATTCGTTTCCCCCAATCCTGAAACTCTCAAATCCGGGGAAATCACTGAATTTTCGATTGACGGGGTAGATATCGAGGAAAACCCGGTGGACATAAACCGGGATGCCGCCCAGTGGGAGGTTGTTGGAAGGATAGGATATTTTCAGACTCCTGGCGTATTCACGGCGACCAAGATGGGTAAGGGTAAGGTTACCGCGGCTGTGGGAGATTTAATCGGGCAGTCTTATGTTACCGTGGAACCCGGCGCACCTGATCCGGAAAATTCGAGAGTGCGATTGACGTATCCTGTTCTTGCCGCGGATGGGGCCTCTACGTCCGACATCCTTATTGTGATCAGGGACAAACACAACAACCCTGTGCCAGGGGTTGCAGTGACAATGATTTCGGACAGGCAGGTTGATACCATCGTTCAGCCCGACCCTACCAACAAGGAGGGTGTATCGCGGGGAAGTATATATTCCGGTGAGCCGGGAACTTCAACGGTCACAGCTTTGGTAGGCGGGGCCACGATTCCCGTTAAGGCACAGGTCCGTTTCGAGTAATAGGGATTCTCCTGTGCTCCAGACCATGCAGAAACTGCTGCACGCACATGACATGTGCGTGCAGTCATCCGCCGTCGACGTTCGTCCACATTTTTCCCAGAGGGCTTATGTGTATGATAATGGCGCCGTCGTGAGCCTGTGTACATGACCAAGGCACTCACTGTTGCCAAAAAACACACCGGACTTTTCAACTTTCGAGCACTTCCCGGACTTTGTTTGCCAGATCCATCATCGAAAAAGGCTTCTGAATAAATTTTACATCAGGGTCAAGAACCCCTTGATGCGCTATCACATCAGCAGTGTAGCCGGACATGAAGAGGCACTTTATACCCGGGTGCGAAGCTGACAGTTTTTCGGCCAGGGCCAGGCCGTTTATCTCAGGCATGATGACATCGGTTATCAACAGATGGATATCATCTCGATGCCTGTTTGCGGTTTTCAAAGCTTCGACAGGCGTTTCCGCCGGAAATACTTTGTATCCGAGCTTTTCAAGGATTTTCTTTCCCATCTTGAGCAGAATGGGTTCGTCTTCCACCAGCAGCACCGTCTCATTGCCTCCCTTTAATGATTCCTGAGGGGATTGCCTTTGCGCTTCTTCGCCTTCCCCGATATGCTTGGGGATATAAATTTTGAAAGTGGTTCCTTGACCGGGCTCGCTGTAGGCATAGATATAACCCTCGTTCTGCTTGACGATGCCGTAAACCGTCGGAAGGCCCAAGCCGGTGCCCTTGCCCACCTCCTTGGTCGTAAAAAAAGGCTCGAATAGTTTATCCAGGATTTCCCCGTCCATACCGCAGCCGTTGTCACTTACAGCCAGAAGAACGTAATCACCCGGGATGGATCCCGCATGCTCAGAGCAGTAATATTCATCCAGGCTAACATTGTTTGTCTCAATGGCCACTTTTCCGACACCGCTTATCGCATCCCTGGCATTGACGCAAAGGTTGGCCAGGATTTGGTCGATCTGGGTGGGGTCCATGTTGACAGGCCAAAGATCGGCGCCCGGATGCCACACGAGCTGGATATTCTCCCCGATAAGGCGGCGGATCATCTTCAGCATGCCTTCGACTGTGTCATTCAGGTTAAGCACTTTAGGCGAAATGGTCTGCTTGCGGGCGAAGGCCAGAAGTTGTTTTACAAGGTCCGCCGAACGTTGCGCGGCTTTTCGGATTTCTTCGAGGTCTGAATAAACTGGTTGAACAGGATCCAGATATTCCATGGCCATATCAGTATGACCCAGAATTACCCCCAGCATATTGTTGAAATCATGGGCCACCCCTCCCGCCAACCGCCCAACAGACTCCATCTTCTGGGCCTGGGCCAATTGGGCCTGAAGTTTCTCCCGCTCCTTTTCAGACTGCTTTCGCTCGGTGATGTCGTTCATGAAATTCAACGTGGCGGGTTTTCCATCCCAATTGATCAAAACAGCATTAAGCTCACCCCATTTAACACTGCCGTCCCTATGAATAACACGAAAGGAGTAGGGATGAGAAGGAATCTTCCCCTTTATCCGTTTAAGATACTGGTTGAAAACCATCTCGCGGTCTTGTGGATGAATAAACTCAATAAACGGCCTTGCCAGAAGTTCCTCAGCGGAATAGCCGATCATAACCATGGTTATTGGATTGACGAATACCATTTTATCGTCCTGAGCAACGAATATGGCTTCGTTCGCATTCTCGATGAGAGTTCTATATTTTTCCTCGCTCTCACGCAGACCCTCCTCTGCCTGCTTATGCCCGGTGATGTCGCGAATGGATTCGATAGCGCCTACAATCTCCCCTTCGGAATTGTAAAGAGGTGAGGCCGTGTTCCACAGCCAAGTTGGCCCGTGGCCCATAAAATCATATAGATAGGTCTCTGAAATCAAACGATCTTCCTCTTTGCGAAAAGAGACGTAGGAAGAGGCCATTTCTTGATTCTGCTTAATAACCATATCGATCAGGACGGGTCTGCGCTCTCCATAAAAAGGAACGGCATAGAGGAAGTCGCCTTTGCCCAGCATGTCCGATGCCTTTATACCCGTAAGCGACTGCATGGCTTTGTTCCAGGCTGTAACCTCTCCCTTTATGTTAATGACGAAAGTGGCGTCGGGTAAAAATTCAATGATTTCCCTTAGGCGACCCTCACTTTCACTCAACATATCCTCCACCCGCTTCTGTTCGGTGATGTCCCGAATGATACCGGCCACCCCTATGACTTCATCATCTTTGATCACCGGAATTTTCCGGGTTTCGTATATGCGTTCCCCTGCGGCCTCCAAACCGATAACCGGCTTTCGTTCATTCATGGCTTCGGTATCCGTGGCCATACACCCCTGTGCCGCTTCTTGAGGCATCAATTCGAAATCCGTCTTTCCGAGAATCGCCGACTCCGTCCTTCCAAAGAACCGGGCATTGGCGGTATTTACAATGAGGTATCTCCCGGCCCGATCCTTAAAAAAACAGAGATCCGGCGTTGAATCAACGAACAACCGAAGTTCCTTTCTCGATTTCTGTAACGCCGCTTCGGTCCGTTTGTGATCCTCCTCGGCCTTTTCCAATTCCTCTATCCGTTTTTCCAAATCTTCATAGGTAGGCTTTTGAAACATGACTGTCACCTGCTTTTCCCAATTTAAAGGAGATCTCTTTTCCCAGACCCTATATTTTCCCCCTCCCACTTCGGTGTACCCTCTCCGGTTAATTCCGATGCGGTCTGACTGTCCAATACGATTTCCGGGCCTATGTCAAACGTGGCCTGCATCTTGAAAATTGCAACGAGCGCTAGTGCTTCATAGATATTCAGATTGGATCCACCCTCAAAAAAAACCTCTTTGAGCTTGTAGAGACATAGCGATAGAATGGTTTTGATCAAAAAACCTATCATCAACGATATAAATATAAATAATGACACAAGGAAAAATTGCTTTCAAGTAGTAAAAAACAACAGTTCGCCCCGGAACGAATCCACCGTTTCCGCAATGGAGTCAAAAATTGATGACCTCTTAACAAGTTAAAAATTCTCTATTTCGTCACCCAGAGCCATATACTTTCCCGGAAAGTCATTTGTAACCTCCCGAGACTTCTCTCGCATCCCCTGCGTGCCGCTTTCTCCAGCTCTAAAAACCGCCCTCACGTCGGAGCACACCCAAAATATGTCGACTCAGCCGCTGCGCGAGGCCCCTGGGCCGGCCTTTGATGCTCACCTTTCCGGCAAGAAGACGGTCGGGCAGCGGAGAGGCGATGCTCTCCACCGTGAATGACACACGGTAGAGGGACTGGATCGGAACCAGGCGGTCATCATCGGTACGTCGAACAGGAATCGCCCCTCCCACTGGAGCAGCAGGAAGCATACTGTCGAGCTCACGAAGCGCCGCTGTTTCAATTTGATCAATCGAGGTTTTCACAGGCGGTCGTCCCCCTCGATTCGGGAAGAACAAGGCCTGCATCCCGGGTTCCAGTCTGCTCAGATCCGTTTCCGATACATAAGCCATCACCCTCCATTTGCGATCATCAAACATCATGAAAAGGCTCTCATCGGCTCCTATCCACGCCCCTTTCATCATGCCCGGCTTCATCCATGTTATGCGGCCGTCGATGGGTGACCGGATACGATTGCGGGCTATTTCGGCTTGTCTTGCACGAAGCCGCTCCAGCGTTGTGATCAATTCGGAATCCAGCACCAGCGCACGATCCAGCAGGGTTGCGTCAAAGGCACGGACGGAAACCTGCCAGCGCAAGCTGTCAATTCTCCGCTGCAAATCCGCCACTTCATAAGCCATGTCCGGGGTCTCCAGCCTGGCAAGCTTCTGTCCGGCCTTCACATTTATGCCAGGCTCAACGAAAACCTCAGCCACCCTGCAGTCCACCGGCGTGTAGACCGTGGCATGACTGATCGGCTGCAGTACAGCCGGTGCGGTAATGGTTCGATGCCAGGGATAAAAAAGTACCACCCCCCCAAGCAACAGGAGAAACAAAGTGCGCACAAGGTTCTTGTTCAATTGGATATCACTCCGTCTTTTGTAGGTGAAGGCCAATCCTTTGAGCAGCGGCTCCCCCCATGATTGCGCAAGGAGAAGGGCCACCAACATTAGGGACATCACTTTGAAAAACAATGCATAAATGACACCGGCAATCAGCGCAACCAGCATCAGCCGGTAAAGCACACAAGCATAGGCGTATACCAGCATCCTGCGCCGGGCATAATCGGACAAGGCTTCCGGCGGAGGGTCTCCCAGGCCGAACAGGAACTCGCCCGTCTTCCACTTCGCCAAAGCCAGAGATCTTTCCTGCAGGTTGGGTATCCGCCAGAGATCAGACAGGAGATAGTAACCATCGAAGCGAAGCAACGGGTTCAAATTAACAACAAGGGTTGTAATCCAACTGGCCGTTGCCAGTACGAAGACAGCGTCGCGCATTGTGCCGTCGGGGAGCAGTCCCCAGGCGAGAAGAGCAAGGCAGGCAAGGGCAAGTTCGAAGATCATACCTGCGGCGCCGATTTTTAGACGCTCGCCGCGGGCCTGGAGTTTCCAGGCATGGGTGACATCGGTGAACATCACCGGCCAGAAAACCAGGATAGCCAAACCGATGCTGCTTACGTGACAGCCGGCTCGCTTAGCCGAGTAAGCATGGGCCAGTTCGTGCATTATCTTCACGATGATAATGGCAATCGCATACCACAGAAGCCCTTCCAGCGACAAAAAATCCAGCGCCGTGGCGATAAACCGATCCGCCTGCCGAATCGCCAGAAAAAGGCCCAGAAGCCCGCTCAAAATAACCAGCCGGCGGGTAAATGGATGAAAAGCCCATGAGACGAGAGACAGGGTCCGTTCCAGAAAACGGTCGGGGCGAAAAAGCGGCAGGCGAATGAAAAGATATTGACGGGTGAATCTTTTGAAACGTCCTTTTTCAAGCAAGGCGGCCCGTTCACCCAGCTTCTTCCGGGCTGCATCTCCGACTGCCTGGACAAGATTGTGATGATCGAGAAACCGCAGAAAATCTTCAACGTCCTGATTGGATACAACCTGCCCTGTGCGGGCGGCCGCTTCACGGGCGATAGCCGTCGTTGTGCCTCGATCCATCAGGCTCAGCAGTTCGACTTCCACCCAGCTCAAACGAAAAAAGCGGTCGGACAGCGGATCGTGCAGCACCCATGCAGCGGAACCATCCATTTCGGCCTCAGCCGGGAACAAGCGAAGATCCTCTCGCAGAACAGGCGGGGGTGCAGCGCCCGGCTGCTGCCGGCCCGGCCCTTTCGGGGACGTCACGGCAATGGCCATTTTTATGTACCGAATGCCTGGCGCAGTGTGGTCAACGGCCGCCTGAAAAGATAGTACCCCAAGCTGACACTGTCGCCGTAAATCTTGGCGGTGCCCCTTAATCCGATACGAGGTACCGGCACATGGGAATCAAAAACCGCTTCGGCCCGATAACCGAAATTTCCGTCTTCGGCGAGGGTGGCTTGATGCGCCACACGTTCGAGGCGTGCCGGAAGAGGATTTTCCGGGTCTATATTCAAAAACAGGCGCACCTCGGCCTCGTCGGCCAGGTTGATACTGTCAGAAGGGGGTATCCAGATTTCCAGCGATGCCGCCGACGGATCGGCCAGCGTCATAATCCTTTCACCAAGGCGAACCGGCCGCCCTCTCAGAGATGCCCTGTCGGGAAACATGACAACCCCGTTGCGATCGGCTGTCAGTATGACCCGTGACAGTTGTTCCTCGATATAGGCGACTTCGGCCCGGTGCTGCTCGACACGTATGCGGAGAACAGCACGCCTTAACAACGCCTCCTGGTTTGAAACAGAGGCCCTGGAGGCCTGCTGCAGTTCGCTCTGAACAACCTCGAAACCCTGCCGGGCGACCTCCAGTCTGGTAGCCAGCTCGCGGTCATCCAGCCTGACCAATATCTGCCCCGTTTCCACCATTTCATTGGGGGCGACTTCAACGCTGTCTATTACACCGGAAAGCGGCGCCCTTACTATGATGGGATCCTCAGGGATAATTTCAGCAGGAGCCAAAACATTGAGTCTCACGGGCACAAACAAAAGGCCCAACAGGATTGCAGCAGCCCCGGCGGTGAAAAGCAAACGGCGGGAAACCAGGCGACCCCAGATTTTTTTTCTTCCTCTTCGGCGCAGCATGTCAAGGGTCATGGCGGCGCCATCGATCCAGTGTGAAAGGAGGCGCTGTTCGGCTCCCGTCCAAGGTGCTTCCCGGGCCAGCAACAAGCCACCTAAATGCCGTCCGTCGGGGAGAACCAGCGGCAGCCACAAGCCCTGAGCCGGCAGGTACTGAGCCCAGTCCGCCACCAGTTCTGAAGGAAGCGATGCACGATCCACCACGGCCGGTTCATTTCGGCTGTGGGTGCAGAGGTAGCGAAACAGCGGCGAAATCCAGCGCGCGAGGGCTGCGTTACGGTTGGGGACGGGCAGATTGGAAACCGCTTCCAGCCGCCCACCACCACCTTGTTCATCCCTGAGCCATAAAAGGCCCGAGCGATAGGGCACCAGCAGAGACGTGTCATTGGCGAGAAGATAGCCCAAATCCCGGATACTATGGGATTCACGCGCCCGGCGTAACAGCAGCAGAACGGTCGCCAGGCTTTCGGCCCGTCGTTTTTCTCCAGCAGCGGCGCTCGTCGCTCTGGCAAGATTTTCGGTGATGTTCATGGCTTAAAAATATCTGCGGAGTTGGAGGAATTTTCAGCCTCCCGGTCCCTGTCGGGAAAGGAAACAAATCCGCTCATTCCCGGCAGCAATTTTACGCCCCCTTCCCTTTCCAGAACGCCAATGACCCGGATCGTCTGGCTGACAGGATCCACCCGCCCCACAATATGCCGCACCCTGCCCTGCTCCCTTTGGCTGGTGGCATCCGTCGTGAAGTGAAACGCCATGTCCTTTCTCAGCCATCTCAGCCATTCAGCCGGCAGGATCATTTCAACTTCAAGGGATTTTACATCGGTCAATTCCACCATGGGCTGGCCTTCTGCAAGATACTGGTGGGGATAGGCGGCGCGTGAAGTGATTGTCCCGCTGAATGGGGCGGTAACTGTGCATTTTGCCAGAATCGCTTTAATTCGAGAAATTTCCGCCTCGGCCATAGCCATTTCGGCCTGTGCAAGGGATATTTCAAGAACGCTCCCGGAAGATAAATCATGAAGACGCCGCTGGCTCGCCAGATTCGCTGCCGCGGCATCACGCCGGGCTTCAACCGACCGCAGGGCTGCAGCTTGTTCACTGCAATCGAAGGCGGCTATGCGCTGGCCGGCCTTGACACTCTGCCCTTCTTCCACCGGAAAATCCATCAGCCTGGCACTAACGGGTGCAGACAGGACCGTTTGTGTCCGTGCCCTGAGCTGTGCCCGCAACTCATCAGGGTTTCGGGGTGAGGCGGAAACCGGTGTTAAAATCAACGCCATACCACACATCAAAGCCGGCAGCTTCCAATTAGCTTTTTTCATTTTTCCACAACCTGATCCGCTCCAGTTTTTCACCGGAGGCATCGTCTTATTTCGATTCAAATTCAGATGTCCGATCCATTCCCGCACCGGGTGATAGAATCGGTCCCGGAAGAACCCCCGCATCCCATTTCTCCAACTGCCTGGAAATAGCGGCGGTCAGTTCTTCAAGATTCATAGTTTGAAATTCAACCGGCACCGCATCAAGACCTAGGCTCATCAACAACGAACCAAAGGCATCCTGGGTATTGGCCTGTGCTTCGTACCGGCGTAATTTGGCTCTGAGAGAGCTGGCCTCGCTGCGTATTTGTTCCACCCTGCTACCCGCATCGGCGGCCACCGTGGCCTCGGTATGCTGCGCGATTTCACGTTCCAGGTCATCCAGCTCCCGAGCCCGCTTCATTTGGTTCGTCGAATCCTGGTACCGCTGCCACGAAATATGCAGCCGGCTTATAACCGCCATGTTCAAGGCAAGACGCCGAACCTTCGCCAGGTCCTCCCGGACTTCGGCAATTTCCCTCACCTTGGGGCCCGAAAAAAGGCGCATCAGATTCCAGGTGACATGGGAGCTGGCCTCGGTCCAGGTTTTATGGACCAGGTAGGAGTTGCTGTCGTAATGGCCCGAAAAACCCAGTTCCAGCCCGGGAAAGAGCCTCAACAGGGCTTTTCGGCTTTCGTTCCGCTCGATACGTGCGTTATATATTTGTTCTTCTATATCAAGGGAATTCTGGAGAGCTGTAAGCTCCAGATCTTCGATGTCGGCGGTTATAACAGGCGGCGCATCGAAACAGGCGGGGGCTTTCAGAATCAATTCCTGGCTCGGCTTCACATTGATCAGCGATTTCAACTCAACTTCCGCAGTCACCAAGGATTGTTCTATGGCTTCAAGCTGACCGATCAACTCCAGAAGGGCGCGGCGATTTTGAAGCGTGGTCAACGGCGCCTGGACCCTCTCCTTGGCCAGGATATCCAGGTGATCCAATGCAGTTCGGCACTCATCCAGAGTGCGCTTAACCTCAGGTTTCAAAACCTGTGCAGCATAAGCACGCATATAGGCGACACGCGTCTGTTGCAGCATACGCTGAACGAGTTTTTGCCGATTGCCCTGGCTGATCAAATACCGGTCCGCTTCCTGGTGCGCCTGGTAATAGCTGACACCGAAATCCAGTATGTTCCAGGAAAGGCCGAGGTCAGCCGTTAATCTACTTTTTTCATCCGATGTGGTGGGAGACCTGGAGAGAATGCGATCCCAGTATCCCCGGCTGAAGGAAGCCTCTTCTTTGTTTCGACTGGTATACCCGGCTTTTGCTGCCAGAACCGGTAACATGTCGAACTTGGCAAGCTCGAACTGCCCCCAGGCCATGGCCTCCTCGATCATGCGTGTCCGATGATCCAGGTTGTAGGCAACTGCGCGTGCCATGGCTTCTTCCAGTTTCAACGGTGAGGTTACAGGAACCTGTCCCTTGAAAAGGACCTCCTGGTCTTCCCGGATAACATCCGTTTTTTCATCTATTTCCAATGGCTTAGGCACCACCGCACAACCGCTCAAACCCAGCACGAAAAAACAAAAGACAGCTGCCGCGACTGCACCCAGTCGCCTTCCATCGAAATATTCACAAAGCATAGTTGACTCCTGATCCTGTAATTAGGCCGCCAAATTTATGGATTTTGCATCCTCCACGAGAAGGTCCCGCTCCTCGAGGAAGCCCAGGCGTCCGGCCAGCCGGACCTGTTCCGACAAGGACGGCGCACCTTCCAACATTAAACGATCGTCATCCAGTTCAACAACCTCATCCTCCGAAAGATCATCCCCGGAAGAATCGCCGCTGATTCGGTCTTCGTCCGTTACAACAGAAAGACCAGCAGCGGCTTCACCACTGTCTTCCGCCTCTTCGGCTTCGACCTGCACCACCATGATCCGAAAAATGGCCGAGGCTTCGTTGCCGTAGTTATCCCTTGCCTTAACCTTGACATCAATAACATTCAAACCGCTTTCCCGCAACCCGGCTGCATCGATCCGAAATTCCAAATTTTTTGCATTGAAATTGACAAAAGACGGCAGGGGAGAGCCGTCGGGTAAAGTTGCTTCAACAAAAACTTCTGCGGACGGATCCGTATGGTGAATCGCGTTTGCAGGCAGGGAGAAAACCTGGTTCGCCTCGGCGGTTATAAATTGATCCTGCAACGTCAGAGAGAAACGAAGCGGGTCGATGGGCTGGTTCACGAAGCTCTCCAGAAAGCCGGTATTTGCCAATGACACCGACGGCTGAATGGCAGACAGGCTCGACCCATCGGTGAACACACCTCCCGGAGAACCGTCACCATCTGGAAAAGTTACCGGGGGTAACGGCTCCGTAGCATCATCGGCCGCGGGCGGCTCCGTCGGCGGAGTCGCAGGTGGCGTGGGATCAGACGGAGAGGAAAAAATCGCTGGGTTCACAATCACATTCACGGTGGCGGTCTCGGGCACTCCTCCGCTGGTCACCGTGTAAGTGTAGGAGTCCGTGCCGCTGAAGCGGGGATCGGGAGTGTACTTCACCGTTCCGAGGTTGGCATCGACGATTTCAACGGTGCCGTTGGCACCCTGGGTCACGGAAGTGATGACCGGGGTCCCATCAAAGTTGTCGTTGGCAAGCACGTTGTTGGTAATTGCGGTGTCTTCATCGGTGGTGACCGTATCATTGGCAATGTCATCGACAGGTGTCACAGTCACAGAAACCGTCGCGGTTTCCGTGGTGGTGGTGGTGCCATCGGCGTTATAGACGGTCACGGTGTAGTCGAACGTATCCGTGCCATTGAAGTCCGGATTGGGCGTGTAGGTGACCGTCCCGTCGTCGTTGATTTCAACCGTTCCGTTGGCAGGATCGGAAACGCCCGTAACTTCATAGTCCGTGCCGTAATCACCCTGGAACGTATCGTTATCCAGAACATCGATCGTTGCAGGAGTGTCTTCATCCGTCGTGACCTCATCAGCGGCGATGTCGGCCTCCGGGGTTACGTTGACGGTCACCGTGGCTGTTTCCGTGGTGGTGGTGCCATCGGCGTTATAGACGGTTACGGTGTAGTCAAAACTGTCGGTGCCATTGAAGTCCGGATCCGGTGTGTAGGTGACCGTCCCGTCGGCGTTGATCGTGACGGTTCCGTTGGCGGGATCCGTGACCCCCGTCACCTCGTAGTCCGTGCCGTACTCGCCCTGGAACGTATCGTTATCCAGAACATCGATCGTTGCAGGAGTATCCTCATCGGTGGTGACCGTATCATCGGCAATGTCATCGACTGGGGTCACCGTCACGGTCACCGTGGCCGTTTCCGTGGTGGTCGTCGCATCGGCGTTATAGACGGTCACGGTGTAGTCGAACGTATCCGTGCCATTGAAGTCCGGATCCGGGGTGTAGGTGACCGTCCCGTCGGCGTTGATCACAACACTGCCATTGGCGGGATCGGTGACCCCCGTCACTTCATAGTCCGTGCCGTAATCACCCTGGAACGTATCGTTATCCAGAACATCGATCGTTGCAGGAGTGTCTTCTTCCGTCGTGACCTCATCAGCGGCGATGTCGGCCTCCGGGGTTACGTTGACGGTCACCGTGGCCGTTTCCGTAGTCGTGGTCCCGTCGGCGTTATAGACGGTTACGGTGTAATCGAACGTATCCGTCCCGTTGAAGTCCGGATCCGGCGTGTAAGTCACGGTCCCGTCGTCGTTGATCGTGACGGTTCCATTGGCGGGATCACTCACATCCGTAACCGCATAGTCCGTGCCGTACTCACCCTGGAACGTATCGTTATCCAAAACATCGATCGTTGCAGGAGCGTCTTCATCCGTTGTGACCG
>JAWOBE010000142.1:0-6630 GCA_046498185.1 Desulfatiglandaceae bacterium
GGCGAAGGCTCCACCCAACTGGCGCGTGCCAAGCTCAAGAGGCGCGAGCGGCTGCCACGGCGCGAGCGGCCGCCGCGGCGCAAGCTCGGGGCAGAGTGAGCGGCACCTCCCAGGGCAGCGGTACACGGACCGACACAGGCCGTGTAGTCTCGGCCCATGACGCAGCGGATCAACATCACCCTCGACGCTGAGCACGCGGCGAAGCTGGCCAGGCTGTCGGCCCGCCATCAAGCTGATCCGGAGTGCATATGATATGTGCATCATCCTGGGTGAATTCCCTTACCCGCAGCAAGCCATGAAGCACTCCAGAACGTTCATGCCGATGCACGGTGCCAAGCTCGAAGTATCGCTTCGGCAAATCCCTGTAGCTCCGGATCTTGGAGCCGTAAATAAGCATATGAGCCAGACAGTTCATTGGTTTTATCCCGTAGGACTGCCCGTCTATTTCCGTGAAATACATATTTTCTCGGTAATTTTCCAAATGCCCGGACTTCTTCCACAACTCGGTTTTGAGTATCTGCGGACCTTTCGCCAGCTCATATCCGCGCTTGAGATGCTCCTTTACCTCGAAATCTTCCAGCAGAAACCGCAACATGCTGCCCTTCGGATGCCATACGATCAGGCCTGCGCCGACATCTTCATAAGTGTTGAAAAGGTCTAGTTGAGGGCCCAGCTTGGCATGGTTGCGTTTGCGAGCCTCCTCCAGCCTGTGCAGATAACCTTTCAACTCCTTGGCATCGGCGAAGGCAACTCCATAGATACGGCTCAACATCGGACGCTTTTCATCTCCACGCCAGTAGGCACCCGCAGTCTTTGTCAATTTAAATGCTTTTATCATTCCGGTCGAAGGCAGGTGAGGTCCACGGCAAAGATCGGTGAAATTCCCGTGAGAATAGATCGAAACCCAGTCGGCGTCCAGTTCGTTAATCAATTCAACTTTATATGTTTCTTGTTGATTCGAAAAAAACGCCAATGCCTCATCCTTTCCCATTTCACTCCGCATGAAAGGGAGATCGGCCTTTACGATTTCTTTCATTCTCTGTTCAATGGCCGCCAGGTCCTCGTCTTTAAAAGGACGTTCATAATCGAAATCATAATAAAAACCGTTTTCGATCGCTGGACCTATTGTGACCTTGGTCCCGGGGAAAAGTTCCTTCACCGCCATTGCCATAACGTGTGAAGTGCTGTGCCGTGATATTTCGAGGCCCTCTTTAGAATCCAGATAAATCGGTTCTATTTCGGCATCGCCCTCAATCTTTGTCGAGAGATCCTTCACAGAACCATTGACCCGCACCGCTGCGATTTTTCCAAGCTTTTCCACTTTTAACAGCTTCAAAGCATCCATCGCGGTATTCGGAGACTCCATCTCGCTCGATGAACCGTCCTTCAAAGAAACCGAAATCAAACCCATTTGAACACCCATAAAATAAAAAAGGCACCAAAGCGGCCATCCCGCCCTCTCGGATGCCTAACGGATCAGAACAGCCGGCTCAACCCGCCAGCGAAAAATAAATAAACCGGCCACCGCCTTCATTGCCGATTCTCTTTTTTACACGATGAATCGGCTCCAGCAACGCCCGCTGGAAATTTTAGTATTTTTAGACGATAACAGGACGAAATGCAAGACAAAAATTCAAAAAAACACCGCAAAAAACACATTTTCCGTTTGTGTTTGCCGCTGCATCGAACAATAAATCCCATCGCTCCATGAAGAATACTTTTATCGATCATTGCGCATAAAATCAAGTCTCAAGAATTTTTTATTGGCCTACGGTCTTGACTCCATGCTATCAAGTACGGGAATATAATAAGCGTTCTGCTCTTTTGAACCTGGAATTTATACGTTTTATGGGGGCTACTTTTGGAGAACAATCTCGTATGGATTGACCTGGAGATGACCGGTCTTGATCCCGAAAACCACGTTATCATTGAATTGGCATCGATTGTCACCGATGCCCAGCTTCGTATTATAGCTGAGGGACCGACGATCGCCATATACCATCCACAAAAAGTTTTATCCGGCATCGACGAATGGAGCAAGACACACCATCAAGCTTCAGGTCTTTTAAACAGGGTCGAGGAATCAACCATTGATACCAAGGCCGCGGAACAGGAAACCATCAAATTCCTTTCCTCTCATTGCAACCCCGGCCAATGCCCGCTTTGCGGAAATTCCATATGGCAGGACAGGCGATTCCTGGCGAAGCACATGCCTGAGCTGGAAAGGTTCTTTCATTACCGCATAATTGATGTCAGTTCGGTTAAAGAACTGGCGCGGCGATGGTATCCGGACCTTCCACCTTATCCCAAAAAGAAGGCCCACCTGGCCCTCGAAGATATTAAAGAATCCATAGCGGAACTCTTATATTTCCGGAGAATAATTTTTTTATCCCCGGAGCCACTGGAGGCCCCGGAGGTGAAAAAAGCCCGGATGGAGGCTAATGAACATGAAACTTCATGAATACCAGGCCAAGGAACTGTTTGACAAATGGAACATCCCGGTTCCAACCAGTGTTTTGATCACCGACAAGAATCGTGCAGCGGAAAAGATCCAATCTATGAAAACATCCCCGCCATGGGTTGTCAAAGCCCAGGTTCATGCCGGAGGAAGAGGAAAGGCCGGAGGAGTAAAGCTTGTGACTTCAGCCGAGGAAGCAGCTTCCGCCATCGATGACTTATTCGGCGCCAGGCTCGTCACTCACCAAACCGGAACCGAAGGAGCCGTTGTAAGAAAGGTGCTGTTCGAGGAAGGTCTTCAAATAGTGAGGGAATTTTATCTCAGCGTAACAATAGACCGAGCGGCCGGCCGACCTATTGTCATTTTCAGCCCTTCGGGCGGCATGGATATCGAAGCCCTGGCGGTTTCGGCCCCGGAGGCAATTTTCAGGGAGCATGTCGATCCGGCGCTGGGATGGATGCCTTACCAAACAAGAAAAATAGCTTACAGGATCGACCCTCTTCCGGAGCCCGGTGTAATAAAGCAACTTGGAAAAATGATTGTAAATTTATATAATCTTTTCATCTCATGCGATTGCTCTTTGGTGGAAATCAACCCCTTGGTAATTACCGCCTCCGGTCGCGTAGTCGCTGCCGACGCCAAAGTGGACGTCGATAATAATGCGCTTTTCCGCCAAAAGGAACTGGCATCCATCTATGATTTCTCAGAAATGGATCCACTCGAAAGAAAAGCCGACGAATTTGACCTGAGTTATATCCGGCTGGATGGTTCGGTGGGCTGCATGGTGAACGGGGCGGGTTTGGCCATGGCCACTATGGATGTTATACAGGCAGCGGGAGCCAGGCCGGCCAATTTTCTCGATGTTGGCGGTGGTGCAGGAGAAGAAAAAATCGGGAAAGGTCTGGAAATAATTCTTTCCGATAACCGCGTCAAAGCGATCCTGATAAACATCTTCGGCGGTATACTGCGGTGCGATGTACTCGCAAATGGTGTTTGTTCGGCCGCTTCAAAAGTATCGGTCGAAGTTCCGATGATCGTAAGGCTCAGAGGTACCAACGCCGAGGAAGGCGCTGCAATTTTGAAGAAAAGCGGTCTCAGCTTCCGGGTCGCCGGCAACCTCGCCGAAGCCGCGGCCCTGGTTAAAGAAGTGATCGGCGAAAATTGATGAAATTGTAAAAAGTCAAAACAACGATGTCCCTCGGGGTCGGGGTCGCTATCGGCATCGGTATCGGACGTTGATCGGCGGCCTTTTCGACCCCGACGCCGATAAGGCGGGAATGGTACTTTTTACCAACCCGTCAAAACTAGAATGGAGGATCTATAATGAGCATTCTTGCAGACGAAGGCACACGGGTCGTCGTGCAGGGTATGACCGGCCGCGAAGGAATGTTTCACACCACGCGTATGATCGAATACGGGACGGTGGTACGTGCAGGTGTAACCCCTGGCAAAGGAGGGCTTAAAGCGGGTGGTGTTCCGGTGTTCAACACGGTGGCTGAAGCGGTGGAATCCGAACAGGTGAACACTTCCTGCATATTCGTGCCGCCGCCATTCGCCGCTGATGCGATCATGGAGGCTGCTGCTGCGGGAATACGTTTGATCATATGCATCACAGAGGGAATACCGGTTCTTGATTCACTCAAGGTCGTTAGAGCCGTTAAAGACCAAGGAACGGTTCTTGTCGGTCCTAATTGCCCTGGAGTCATATCGCCGGGGAAAACGAAGGTCGGGATAATGCCCGGACCGATTCACCGGCCTGGAAACGTAGGGGTAATATCCCGAAGCGGGACTCTCACCTATGAAGTTGTAGACCAGCTGACCCGTGAAGGCCTCGGCCAAAGCACCTGCATCGGCATCGGGGGAGACCCGATAGTCGGAAGCAGTTTTACAGACATCCTCGAAATGTTCCGGGTGGACGAGCAGACCCACGGAGTAGTCCTGGTTGGAGAGATAGGCGGCAACGCTGAAGAACAGGCGGCGGCCTATATAAGAAAAAATTTTGAGAAACCGGTTATATCCTTTATCGCCGGGAGAAGCGCACCACCAGGGAAAAGGATGGGACACGCAGGTGCAATAATATCCGGAGGTCAGGGAGGAGCCGAAGATAAGATCAGGGCGATGAAAGACGCCGGCATCACGGTATGCCTCAACCTGGCATCACTCGGGAGCACCGTGAAATCCATCATGTCCGGCTCGGATGTGCATTGAAAAATATGGCATCTTGATGGTGGATTTAGGGAGGTGCGGTGTTGTTGACTCTTGTCTTCACCGGTGCTAGCATGAAAGTATCATCATCCAAATAGAAATTTTTGTCCACCGAGCGGAGGTGGATAGCCATGGATAATATACTGAACATAGAGGACCTCCTGCAAACCAGACGGCGGCGCCGTGAACTGGAAACCAAAACACGCAAGGTCCAGGCAGTGCGCAAACTGGTGCAATGCACCTCCTGTCGATTTCGTTGCGCGATGTGTGGAGGCCGGGTCGAGGTCGACGATATGCAGCCGGTCAAATTTGAAGAGCTGGACTTCGTATTGTGTGAGAACTGCAAAACCGACTTCGATGATTATAAGGCGGTGGTTGAAAAAAAACTTTCATCTGACTGTTTCTGGCACAATAAAGAA
This sequence comes from Desulfatiglandaceae bacterium, assembly GCA_046498185.1. Classification (GTDB taxonomy): domain Bacteria; phylum Desulfobacterota; class DSM-4660; order Desulfatiglandales; family Desulfatiglandaceae; genus CAYXDR01. Next base: position 5,083 of record JAWOBE010000142.1, read on the forward strand.
TGGGTCGCTCTATGGTCTTCCTGGATCGGTTACCAGCGTGCGATCAGGAGCTTCAAAAACTCGAAAGAGTTCAAGCAATTAATGCATGCATTTTGCAGGGTTTGAGCGGGCCGCCGCGATCCCATGAACAATAAAAGCGAAGAGATTCTTGCTGCAGCACCGGGAAATGGAGGTATTTCATGTTTGGTTTAGGCATGCCGGAATTGATCATAATTATGATCATTATCCTGATAATATTCGGAGCGGGAAAATTGCCGGAGATAGGCAGCGGAATCGGTAAAGGGATCAAGAATTTTAAAAAGGCATCCCAGGAGCCTGTCGAAGAAATCGATTCTTCCAAGGAAAAAAAGGACGACGAAAAACCGGACTCAAAAAGTTGAGCCCGGTTAGCGTTAGAGGCTGACTTCTCGCCATAACAAGCTTCTTCGAACCGGCAATCAGAATGGGATATCGTCTTCTGGTATGGTTGTTGGCTCGTCGTTGCGGTATCCTTCGTTGGAATCCTGCGTTCTTTCCTGTTTCATAGGTGAGCCGAGCATCTGCATGTTCTGTGCTATGATTTCTGTGGTATAGCGCTGAACGCCGTCTCTGTCTTCCCAGGACCTGGTTTGGATTCTACCTTCGATATATACTTGGCTTCCTTTACGCAGGTACTTACCACACACTTCTGCAAGCCCGCGCCATGCGACAATCCTGTGCCATTCGGTTCTTTCCTGTTTCGCCCCAGTGTCCTTATCCTTCCATTCATCGGATGTTGCCACACTGAAACTGGCTACGGGCACTCCCGAGGGGGTGTAACGAACCTCAGGGTCTCTGCCGAGGTTTCCAACTACTATCGCCTTGTTTACTCCAGCCATTTTACGCTCCTTGCATTGTATTGATCCCCGGTCCGACCGCCCGTGTCGATACAGCCGGTTCATTTAACGGATTTCCAAATCAAATTCTCTGAATTTTATCACAATGAAAATATTGAAAGCAAGGCCAATCCCGCGCGGCCTGACAGCGACTCTATTGACTCAGATATAATAAAGAGTTAAGGTTCCGTTAATTCAACCGCTTGCAGCGACCGGAGGTCGGATTATCAACTGCGGGGCAAACGCCGCGCTTCCTTCTCCAACGGTCACACAGACCGCGGCTTTCAGGAAATTCAAACATGGTCAAGATAATTCCCCTCGGCGGATTGGGTGAAATCGGCCTCAACATGATGGTGATGGAATGCGGCGATGATCTTTTCGTCATAGATGCAGGTTTGATGTTTCCCGGCGACTATCTCCCCGGCGTTGATATAGTAATCCCCAACTTCCAATATCTGCGAGAAAACACAAGAAGATTTAAAGCGGTCATATTGACCCATGGCCATGAAGACCATATAGGGGCGATGCCTTTTCTGTTGAAGGAATTTCAGGTTCCCGTCTTTGCAACGGGCTTTACCCTGGCGCTGCTCATGGAAAAACTCCGTGAGCACAGGATCGCCGAACAGTGCGACCTACGCCCCGTTAAACAGGGCGAGCGAATCAGGATAGGTACATTTACTGTAGAATTTATCAA
>JAWOBE010000153.1:0-26465 GCA_046498185.1 Desulfatiglandaceae bacterium
AACAGCCGCCGCCAGGTTGATTACTATTTCCGGATGGGTACAGGCTAGCAGCGCATCCCTCTCTTTTTTACCCCGAGGTTCCCCGATTCAATTCGGTAGGCCATTTCCACCCAATCACACAAAAGGGGCCTTGTTTCTCTGGGATCTATTATATCCTCTATGCCAAAGGCCTCGGCGGTTCGGAAAGGCGAGGCGATTGCACCGTAAGTATCCTGGAGCTCTTTCAGGCGCGCGTTCGGGTCTTCCGCCGACTCTATCTCGGCACGATGAGCCGCGTAGATTCCACCTTCAGCCGGGATGTTCCCCCAGACTGCTGAAGGCCAGGCATAGCGCCAAGTCAAACGGCTGCCGCCTTTTTGAGCCCCTCCGGCCACGCCAAAACATTTTCTCAGGTAAATGACAGCTATAGGTACGGTGGCCTGGACGATGGCAAAGCTGGCACGGACACCCTTACGGATTGTCCCCATCTGTTCACTTTTTTTTCCGACGGTGAAGCCCGGCTGATCCACCAGGTTCACGATCGGAAGGTGGAACGTGTCGCACATATCAATAAAACGCTGAAATTTCTCGGCAACATCGTAGTTGAACGAACCGGCCAGGAACTTGGGGTCATTCGCCAGAACCCCGACCGGATACCCGTTGAGCCTTGCCAGAGCTGTAATTTGAGGTCTTCCCTGGTATTTACCGATTTCGAAAATCGAACCCCGGTCGAAGATAAAATCGAGAATCCTGCGCATATCGTAGGTTTTTCGTTTATCCTTGGGAATTGCGTCAAGGAGAGATTCCTCCCTGCGGTTGGCCTCGTCGCTTGCCGATTCGCTTTTAACCGGCATTTCCCATACGTTGGTGGGAAGATAGGACAGGAAGGTTTTCGCCTGCTCCAGGGCGTCCTGCTCATCTTCGGCTGCGTTGTCAACGACGCCTGTTTCCCTGGTATGGAGTTTATAACCTCCGAGTTCTTCCTTTGAAAGCTCCTGCCCCGATGCCCACTTGACAAGAGGAGGCCCCCCGACAAACACGTGGGACTTTTCCTTGACCATCACGGAAAAATGGCTCTGGACCATGTACATCGCCCCGAGTCCTGCCACCGAACCAAACCCGACCGACACCACGGGGATCTCGGAGAGAACTTCCACCCGATTTTGCGTGCACTCATCTCCCGAGCTCGGAAGTTCCGTATAGCCGATTTCGAGGATCTCCCTTATGGAGCCACCCGCCCCTTCGAGCAACCGAAGGATGGGGATCTGAAACGTCCGGGCCATTTTGATGAAGTAGGCGCCCTTCTCTTTGTACATTCTTCCGACCGAGCCGCCTTTTATGGTGAAGTCGTCCCCGTGGACGGCCACCCGTCTTCCATCTATCTTTCCGATCCCCATTACAAAGGGGCAGGGGAGTAAATCTTTCAGCTGAGTTTCATCCTGCTCATCATAGGTCGGGTCTCCGGCAAGAACGCCTCTTTCATGGAAGGTGCCCGTATCGCATACAAGGTCTATTCGTTCACGGACCGTCATCTTTCCTTTGTGATGCTGTTTTGAAATATGCTCTTCGCCTCCCATCCGATAGGCGATCTGCTTTCTCCTGTTAAGCTCCTCTATTTCACCCTTCCACATCTCTGTTTTTCCTCCGAGGCAGTCTCGTAGTTTTCTTTTCAAATAAGGCGACCTGTAAACCGATCCAGGGCCAAATTATTTCATCCACTATTTTTGAATTAGGCACAGCTGAAATGGTTAGAATTTCGTCGGCCAGTTCGCCAGGTTATGTTGGCTGATTCCTCCCCCTTTTGATTCCCGAACGATTTTCAGAACTCGAATCAGATAGTCTCTGGTATCCCTGGGATCGATGATGTCCTGAACATAGTAAGCACCCGCTGCAGGATATGGAGACAAGTCTCCGATCATGGCCTCCAGCAGGCGTTGCCGATCTGCATCCGTGGAACTACCTCGCACCACCTCTGCTGCAATTTCCGGATCCATAAATCCAATTTCAGCGGTCGGCCACGCCACAATAAAGTCCGGACCGGCACCTGGTCCGCACATGTTGATACAAGCCTTTCCATAGCTCTTTCGAACAATGATGGTGATCTTCGGTACCGTTGCCTGGAAAAGGGCCTGCTGTGCTCGAACGACTTTTGCTCCTACTTTTGCTTTTTCGGCTTCCAAGCCGACGAGGTGCCCCGGGGTGTCATGCAAAAAGATCATGGGTATGTTGTAAGAATCGCATAAGCAGATAAAACTCGTCAGTTTATCCAATCCGTTAACATCCATCGCCCCGGCACCTACCGCCGGGTTGTTTGCGATGATACCTACTACCTCGCCATTAATCCGGGAAAGGCAGGTAATTAGCATGGCACCAAACTCCGGTTTCAGCTCCAGATAGTTCCCCCGGTCAACGATGCATTCGATTATCTTGTGCATATCATAGGCACGTTTACGGTTCGACGGTAAAATGTCGAGGACGTCCTGAGTGTTATCCTGTAAATCGCCTTGTATTGGCATGGAAGGAGGCAATTGGGTATTGTTGTCAGGGAGGTAATCGAGGAAATCCCGAATCATTTTAAAGCATGCGTCTTCGTCTTCCACCACCTGATCGGTTATTCCCGTAACGCGGGAATGGACCTTCCATCCGCCCATTTCTTCTCCGGAATACGCCTGCCCCATGGCTCCGCTAAGTGCCCGGGCTCCTGAGACACAGAGAGCACTACCCTTGACCTGAACCACAAAGTCGGCCAGTGAGGCCTGAAAATCCGGTACTCCGTAGCATTCACCCAGTGCGGCGAATATAAACGGCTGCGTTCGAAGATGGGTATAAGCCGGCGCCAGCGTATCCATGCCTCCCCCGGAGAGGGTGCAAAACTCTTTGGCCCCTTGGCAGTCGGGCATTCTCGCCCCGCCCGATTCCCCCAACCAAATAAGGGGGATCTGAGCCTTTTTCACCTGTGTTTTGAACTGGAGAACCTTCTTAAGATTTGTCTCAGCATTTGTAGATGCCAATACGGTAAAGTCGTTGGCGATCAAACCGACCCGTCTTCCCTTGACGTGTCCGTAACCGCAAATAACCCCGTCTGCAGGAGTTTTTTCTTCCATGCCCGGGACTGCAGAGTGTGCAAACATCCCTATTTCAAGAAAAGATCCGCTGTCCAGTAGCCTGTCAATTCGTTCTCTGGCCGTCAGACGGTGCTTGGCATGCTGACGAGCGATTTTTTCAGGGCCTCCCAATCTCAAGGCCTTGCGCCGTCTCGTTTTCCATTCTTCGAGCATGTTGTCAAATTCGATCATAGGTACCCGTGCACAGCTGGTTTCAGCGACCAAGCGGGGCTACTCCACCATGGTCGCGTTATGTTGCTTGGATGTGGGATTTGCGTTTTTTTGAAACGTAAATCCCGGAATTAAAGCGCCCGCCAAGGCGAGCATACCGGCAATTCGAATCCAAAACCACGGAAACCCCAGGCACAAACCGCCGAAAAACAGGATGATCCGAACCCGTTTTTTGAGGATACCCAGGCGGGGTAGGTAACCCTCCAAGGCATAGCTGATGCTCAAAACAGCCAGAGCTACAAGAGAAAAGCTCAACAGGATATTCCCGGGTGATCCATGCAGCAGAATTGCGGGGTTTAATACGAAGAAAAAGGGGATGAAATACGTAACGAAGGCGAACTGCATGGCCTTGAAACCCGTCTTCATCGGATCCGCTTTAGCTATGCTCGCACCCGCAAATGCAGAAAGGGCCACCGGCGGGGTAATGTACGACGCCATTCCCCAGTACATAATAAAAAGGTGAACAGAGAGCGGATAAAGGCCGGATTTGACTAAGGCGGGTGCCAAAATAAGGGCCAGAAAGACATAACATGCCGTGATTGTCATGCCCATTCCAAGTATGAAACTTGTAATCGCTCCCAGTATCAGCAAGAGGGCGATATTGCCGTGAGCCAGGGATATGATCTCGGTGGAAAAAGAGTGGGCTACCCCGGTCATAGACAGCGCTCCTATAATGGAGCCTATTGCACATAGCAGTGCAACCAATTCGGTGAGAACTCTGCCGGCTGCTTCCACGAAATTTAAAGCCCGTTGCCAGGTCAGCCGCGTTTCCCTTCTAAGGTTGCATGTAACCAGTAGAATGGCGCTGGCCCAAAAGGGAGCCAAAGTCTCCAGTCGCATGTAAAGCAGCGCCCAGATCAAAAATATGATCCCGATGATGTAAAACCATCCCTCGGCAATTGTTTTTTTGATTGGAGGGAGTTCCTCTTTGGATAGACCACGCAGACCTGCCTTAGCCGCAAAGGCATCGATTTGCAAAAACAGTCCTCCAAAATACAAAAGCGAGGGAACGATCGCCGCAATGCAGATAGTCGAGTAAGGTGTTGCCAGAAATTCCGCCATGACAAAGGCGGTCACCCCCATAATAGGGGGCATGAGTACGCCGCCTGTGGAGGCGGCGGCCTCAATTGCGCCGGCATAATGGGGAGGAAAGCCGGTACGTTTCATGGTCGGGATCGTTATCGCTCCGGTGGTAATGACGTTGGAGATGGAACTCCCGCTGATGCTCCCGAAAAAGCCGCTGGCCATGATGGACATCTTTGCTGGTCCGCCCCTTAAACCCCCGAATAATGAGCTCGCTAGATCCAGGAAAAATTTGCCGCCGCCGGTCGTCTGAAGGGCCACGGCAAAGATCATGTACCCGATGAGGATGTTGCCCACCACCCGCATCGGCAGTCCTACGATACCCTCTGTGCCCATGGTGAAAAAACCCACCAAACGGCGGAGATCACAGGTGTATCCCTGAAGAAGCCCCGGCATGTGCTCCGCATACAAGGCATAGCTTGTAAAGAATAGACAGATCAGGGCGAAGCCGAGTCCGCCGGCTCTCCGTGCAGCCTCAATAACCAGGATTATGAGGACAAGGCCCAGAATATATGTCTGAACAGGCGGAATGATTTCCCAGCCCTCTTGTATGATCTTGTAGGCATTCAGAAAAAGGTACATGGGAGCGACGAAGGTGAGGCCCGCAAACAGCAAATCGTACCAGGGGACTCTTTTATACAGTAAATCTTTGCGTCGGGGTGCAATCAGGAAAAGCAACGGCAGATAAAGGGCGATTAAGAGGTAGTAATATCCGTCTCCGACCATAACGCCTAGAAATTCCATATGGAAAAGCTGGTAAATAGCCACCAGAATGCCGAAAAACGAAAACCCCACAAAAATCCACCGTAGCGGTCCCTGTAAATCACGGAATCGACCTGCGCTGCTTTTCTTACCTTGTTTTTCGGGGGAACCCATAACATCCTCCGGTGTTTATTTTTGTGAAGGCCTGCATATGCCAATCGTCGGCCCGGCCCTTGGCAGACCAAGCTCTGTACTGAGACTGCTCAAGGACCGTTTAGTTTAATCTAAGCCGACTTGATTCTATTTTTTCCAATTCTTTATTCGTTCTGTCTCATGTTCAAGAAGTTCCTTTTGTCTTTTTTCATGAGCTTCCGTCCATGCTCCAACCTCTTTGAAAAACTTCACAGCCCCTGGATGATAGGGGCTCAAAAACGCTTCAGTCTCCAAAGCCCCTTCCTGGGTCCAACGCTTCAATGAGGGATGCATGTCGCTGTAAATCCCATAGCCATTCCATATTCCCTTGGTTAACTTATATACAGTCTCTTCGTCCAGATCGGGATAACAGATCAGGCCATAATAATAAGAGGCTATTTGGGCGGGTTTTTCAGGGGTTGCACCTGCTCCCTGGGTGACTTTGTATGGACGCAGGTAAGGGCAGAATTCATTCAACCTCGACCATCCCTCCCTGTCGTCCTCCGGCGCAGGTAGCCAGTGGATACCGTGGGGAGACGCCGCCAGCTCGACGGCCTTGCTGGAATTCACAAGACAGTGAGCTGTGTCGGCCGCGCCATCGATGACTGCTTTCCAGGCGGCACCCCAGCTCGAGATATTTACTATTTTTACGTCATCCCATCCGAGCCCACCAAAAGCGAGGTACCCCTCGTGAAGAGATTTGCAGCCAGGGCTCGCCGGAATAAGAGCTACCCTTTTGCCTTTCAAGTCACCGAGTGTTTCAATACCGGAATCACCGCGCACCATCATCCCGGCAATGGCACCGGTCGGACAGGCATAGACGAGTCGAAGGGGTTGTGGCCCCCAGTCTTCAGAATCAAAGTCTCCCAACCCCATCAGGGCATAGTACTGTCCCGCCCCCGTAAAAAGGGATAGTTGCATCATTCCCTTTTTTAAAGGCATAACTTTGGCCATGTCCGTTCCAGCCGGGACAACCTTAACCTTTATCCCTTCATTCTTCTTAATGGCCTCCATCAAGCCCATGGAAGTTGCATATCCAGTCGAACCCACTGAATAAGTTGTACAGCTCAGAACCTTGGATGCATCTTCTGCAGCACCCGTGTTTGGGGCCGAAAACACCAGCCCGACTCCCAAAAACATTACCAAAACCGCCAACATCAATGATCGTCTTCTGTTCATTCTTTTTCCTCCTTCCCGAACATGTTTCAGACTTTTGCTGATTGACCGAGATTTAAGAGTTTCCCTCTTTCGACACCTCCTTTCTTTCTATTTTCCCGGGTTAAGAAGCAGGCACCGACGCCCTATCGTTCATATCGTTTTTCAAAAATCGGAGTCTTCCTCGTCTCCTTCGGCAAAGAACCGGGTTCCACGAGTTCTATTTCCGGTCTTATTTTTATCCTATGATGGAGTGTTTCGACGATTTTCTTGGTAAGCCCCGGCAGGGAATCTTTCCCGATTTTTTCTCCGTGCTCGATTTTCAACCTCAACGGCGGAACAACCCGTGGAGGCGGCGATGCCAAAATCACCCTCATCTCTCCGGTCACATCGGGTATAAACTCTGTTATGATATCTTTTATTGCAGCCGGATAGACATTGACCCCCTTGACAATCAACATATCGTCAGCCCTGCCGATCAACTTGGCCCTCTTTCCCTTGAAACCGCAGGCCGGGCATTCCTTGGTGTAGATTTTGACGACGTCTCCATAGGCATACTTCACGGCCGGACAGGCCTCCCGCTCCAAAGAGGTGTGGACCATTTCTCCTACTGCACCATCCTGGTCTGAATCCACGGGCTCCTTGGTGATGGGGTCCACCAGATCGTCATAGCTTGTGCAGACATCCGGGGCGACAGCATGCATCCCGTGATAAAGGTCGGAATCGCAGGATATTCCCATGCAGTTTCCGCATGGAGACCAGTAGTCCCAGCTCCTGCAACCATAAGCCGATTCCAGCTTCTGTTTTATCTCGGGAATGGCGATTCCGATTTCTCCGGTGGTCAAAAGCCCCTTCAGTTTAAAGTCGGCGACATCCCTATGCAGCACCTCCGGGGATTTTTTGATCAAAAACTCCGCAAGGGAAGGCGTGCAAGCCAGGTAGGTGGGCCTGGTCAGGTCAATGAATTTGAGCAGCAATTCCGTTCCGGCTCTGGCGTCGATGTCGATCGGCAGGGCCCCCAGCTCCCTCAGGCCCCACAGAGTCATGGTGGTTGCATATATGCCAAGGGCAAAGAAGAACACGACCCGGTCCCCTTTGCCTATTCCTGCGATCGAAAGCCTGTGACCGAGCTGTTTTCCAATAAATTCAATGTCCTTACGGGTAAATGTGTAACTGAATGTTGGAATGCCGGTTGTTCCTGAAGTGGTTCCGGTAAGATAAAGTTCATCAACCGGTGCACACAGATGCATGCCGAATGGATGGCCGAAACGTTCCAGTGATTCTTGGGCGCTTCTTCTTTCATCATCTTTTACCATAAAAATAGGAAGCTTACGAAGGTCTTCAATCGTACGGATGTCTTCCGGAAGTGCCCCGGACTGATCGAATTTTTTCCGGTAGAATTCAGAACGGTCATAACAATACCGGAGCTGAACGGTCAGCTTTTTCTCCTGATACTGTCTGATTTGTTCTTGTGACATGGAGTTGAGTTCAGGGACCAGGTAAAAGTTTTTCGTCATCTTTGCCCTCCGAAATAATTCCCCGTCTGGTTTTCAAAAATTCTTTTGTGCATTAGGAAACTCCATCAATGCATAGAAACAGCGGACAGGTGCTTGTTTGCTGTTCCCCTGAAATATTGAATCCGCCGGCTCAATCAATTATCGCAACCGCTCGAACCCAGCCGGCGCTGGCTCCTTCGATAATAATCGGGAATACCGCAACTTTAAAACCGAATGAGAAGGGGATTTTGTCAAGATGAGCCATTCGCTCGAGGTGGCAGTACTCTTTTTCTTTTCCAAGGTAATGCGATTCCCAGAACTGCTCTGTATCCCCCGCTTTCAAATCACGAATCATCGCCTCCAGGCTGCGGTCCCACCCCCAGGCATCTATTCCCATGACTTTTATGCCATGTTCTATCAGGTACAGCGTTCCATCCCTGGTCACGCCTGGATGTACGTTTTCAAATCCTTCTTCTTCTTGATGCAGGTAGGCGTCGGTGCGAATGAGTACGATATCATAAGGCTTAAGGCTGTAGCCCATTGCATCGAGCGCATTTTGTATGTCTCCACCACAGATGCGATCGCCGGCTTTTTTATGATGAAAGTCAATAACTACGCCGTCACCGTAACACCATTCGAGGGGAATCTGGTCAATGGTTTTCGCAGGCTTTCCCTCGCTTGTGGGGTGATAGTGCCATGGAGCATCCATGTGCGTCGTATCGTGGGTGGTTAAGGTTATATGCTCTATGGCGGCATAGCGTCCTTCACGGAAATCCTTGGTATCTACCCCGTAAACCGCGGCCGAGCGTCTGGCGCTTGCTTCGTGGTCCACATACTGGATGATAGGCGGTCTTCGAGATTTATCCCTGGGGGTTAAAGGTGCGCTCAGATCTATGATAACGGTCATATGGAGGGCCTCTTCTTTGTCGAGTCCGGGTTCATCCGGTCTTTCCCCATCCGGAGCATCGCGCCGGCAAGTAAAACGGCAACGGCCGATGCGGCATGTGCATAAACTGACGGCACAAGAAAAGCTATACCGCCGGCCGCAAAATAAATTCTCCAGGGTCCCTTGAGTCGACCTAGTCCGTAGAGAAAGCCTTCGGTACCGCCGGAAATGAGCACGATACCCACCACAGCCGCCGAAACCGACCACGCAACCGCAAGGGGTTGGCCGACGCCGACAAGGCATGGATTGTAAACAAAAAAGAAAGGCAGGATGTAGGCCACAAAACCAAGACGGAGAGAGTAAACGCCGGTTTTCATTCCACTGGTTTCAGCCAGGCCTGCGGCGACGATGGATGCGATGGCGACCGGAGGCGTTATGAAGGATATCATCCCCCAATAAAGAATGAACAGGTGGGCTGCAAGGGGGTTTATTCCCATGTCGATCAAGGCGGGTGCAAGCAGCAGCGCAAGTATTATGTAACAGGGGATCATTGTCATCCCGATTCCCAGAACAAAACTGGCGCCCGCCCCCATGATCAAGAGCAGCGGAAGGTTCCCCCCCGCTGTTTCGAGTAAGCTGGACGAAAAGCTTTGGGCTACTCCGGTCAAGAGGAAGGCCCCGATTATCATGCCGACCCCTACCATAATGGTCATAATTTCGGACAGAACCCTGCCGCCGCTGTCCAGGAATCCGAGGATTGATCCTTGATTCAGGATTTTTCTATTTGCCACGCTCACCAGTAGAATCAACAGGACGATAGAATAGAACGGCGCCCGAGCCTCCTGGCGGAGGAAAAACAGAAAGTAAATCAGGGACGCAAACGCTGCAATGTAGGGCCAGCCCTCTTTCAGCGTGGTAAATATTTCAGGGCATTGTTCACGCGGCATGCCCTTCAGCCCTTTACGGGCTGCGAAGAAATCGCTTTGCATGCATAAAGCAACAAAATATAAAACACTGGGAATCAAGGCTGAAAGGCAAACGGTAGCGTATGATACTTCAAGGAAATCTGCCATAATAAATGCAGTGACTCCCATAATGGGAGGCATCAATACCCCGCCGGTGGATGCACAGGCTTCCAGCGCAGCGGCATAATGCGGAGGATATCCTCCTTTTTTCATGGCCGGAATTGTGAATGAACCCGTTGTAATCACGTTCGAGGTGGGACTGCCCGAAATGGAAGCGAAAAAAGCGCTGCCCACAATGGAAACTTTCGCCGCGCCGCCCCGGACATTTCCAAGAAGGCTGAGCGCCAGCTTGATAAAAAAGTCCCCGCCACCTAATAGCATAAGAATGACCGCGAAAATCAGGAATGCGATCACAAGGCGGCCGAATACGTGGGAGGTCACCCCGAACATTCCCTGGTTGCTCAAATAATAAAAGCCGACGAGCCTGGAAAAAGAATATTGCTTTGCCAGAAGAATTCCGGGAAGCGTGTGAGCAATGAGGGGATAGAGCGATGTAAGGCAAACAATGGCGGCGAGGGCCGGTCCCGCTGCCCGCCTGACTGCTTCTATGACCAGCAGCCAGCATAAGACTCCGAGCCACAGGGCGGGCACCGGAGGACGAATGCTCCATCCCCTTGTTTGGATATCCATGGAATAAACAAACACATAGAAAGCACAACCACATAAAAAAGCCGCTGCACAAAAATCATACCACGGCACTGATTTGCGGGGCCCTCTTTTGGTTGCCGGCAGCCAAATGAAGACAGCCGGAAGAAGAAAAGCCATCAGTAGAGCCAAATACCGCTTGCTGTCCATCACCTGGCCGGCAATCACGATATTGAATATCTGAATGATGGAGGCTGAAACTGCAATTCCTGTCGCGGCTCTGACCAGTCCTGCCGGAAAACCCGAAAGAGAGCGGTAACGGGAGGCAGGAGCAGCGCGGGCGAGTTGCCCGTTCATGATGATTTTCCTTTGTTGAGGCAAAGGATTTCTCTCGCGTCGTCAGGTGAGGCGATTTCGAAACCGATTTCCCGGGCGATGCGGACTGTTCGTGCAACGAGCTGGGCATTGCTTTCCGCCGGGACCCCTTTGGTGTAGTAAATGTTGTCTTCCAACCCGACCCTGACCATGCCCCCCAGCAGCATTCCCAGGGTCGTCATCGGCAATTGGGCCGCTCCTATCGCGGTGACATTGAATATGCCGTCCCTGGGAAGAAGCGAGCGGAGGGTGACGAGATTTTCAGGGGTCCCGGCAACAGCTCCCTGGTAAGCCATGTTTAAAACAAAATTTATGTAGTAGGGTTTTTCCACCAGGCCGCTGTCGATAAGATGCTTGACCTCGGCGAGCATCCCGTGATGATAGACCTCCATTTCGGGCTTTATTCCCCTGCGGTGCATCTCACGGGCATAAAATTCGATATCTTCCCTTGAATTGACAAAAGGCGTTCCCGCCCGAGGTCCGACTGTCCTCAACATGGTACCCATATTGAGCGAGGCCATCTCCGGGCCGGCGTCAAGGCATGCAGCTTTCTGCTCGCGATTCAGGTTGGCGCCGCCTCCTGTGCTGAATTGTATCACCATGGGGCATTGGGATTTCAGCCTGGCGGCGATATCACCGTACACCACAGGGTCACCTGTCGGAGACCCTTGAATATCTCTGGCATGGATATGGGCAATGGACGCACCCTCATCGTAGCTTCGGCGGGCTTCCGCCGCAATCTCGGAAGGCTGTTCCGGAAGATTGGGGTTGGCGGCTTTTCCATGTACGCCTCCAGTCAAAGCAACAGTGACGATCAGTTTGCCCATACCAAAATCCTTTCCAGTGATTTTTATTTTCCTGTACGCACTTTTTCTGTAGCAAGTTCTTGCGCTTGATAAGCTTCCAGTGCGTCCGTCCAGATCCCGGCTTCTTTGAAAAATTTTACGGATCCCGGGTGAAAAGGCATTGCACCAATGTTTCGGGTCATATTTTCAAGTTTCCATTGGGAAAGCCACGGATGAGCCGATTTAAAGATGTCATAACCTTCGGCAACTGCTTTGACCACTGTGTAGACAACTTCGTCGTTTAACCACGGATAGCAGTATAGCGAGTAGGACACACCGAATAACTCCACATCCTTTTCAAGGCCAGGAACTTTCTTTTGGGTTGCCGGGAACATCGCGGGAACCATTTTTTGAACACGCTTCCAACCTTCTTTGTCCGAAGCGGGCATTTCAAGAAAGCGGCAGCCGTGGGGGCCGCTGGCCAGTTCTTTAACCTTCGGGGAAAATATGGAACCAAGCGTGGCGTCTACGTCTCCATCCAGCACGGCCTGCATCGCAGCACCGAATCCTCCCACAGGCACTTTTTTTACATCTGCCCAGCTCAATCCAGCGAAGGAGAGAATTGCTTCAATTTCTCTCATCACGGTGGCATTTCCCTTGATATCAGGCAGCCTCCTGCCTTGGAGGTCTAAAACTGAATGAATACCGGAATCTGCTCTTACATAAAGACCCGGGACTACGACACTTCCCATGCATGCAATGCGCACGGGTTGCGGGCCCCAGTCAGGTGCTCCAAACTCATCCAGGCCCGAAGAGGCGAGGAAAGCGGTGACGCTGGTTGTGAGGGTGAATTCTGATTCTTCGTATTTAAGCGGTGCCAGCCTTTCTATATCGGTTCCGTAGGGTTCAACCCGCCACTGAATGGGCGTCAATTTGTTCACGGCTTCGCCGAGACCGCTGGCTACGGTGTGACCCGCCACTCCAACACCGTAGGACGTACACGCGATCACCTTTGGAAGAGATGAAGCATAAGCGGAAGTTATAAATGGTATAGTAAAAATAAAAGCGATACCCATGTAAACGAAAAATTTAATTTTTTTCATATTTAGCTCCATTTGTTAAAGTTTAAATGATATGTTAGAGAACTAAATTTTTTTTGCTAAAATTATTTAATGTTTCAGGTTGCCCCAGCTTGGCTTGCTGTTTGGATTTCTCCGATATGCGGGCTCCAACTTCAAGTATATGATCAGCGCACAAGGAAGCTGCATGTGCATAATCAGATTTTTCTAAAGCCTCCACGATTTCGCGGTGATTGCCAAAAGTTTTAGAAAACATTTCTTGAGAAGGCTGAACATTCTCAAAAAAAGGGAGAGAAAGGGATACAACGAGTTTGTGCATCAGGGAAAGCAGCGGGTTTCCAGCCAGGTCCACCAACATGCTGTGGAAGTTGAAATTTGTTTCAAGCCTTTTGATAAACTTTTTTTGCTTTGCAAAAGTTTCTGCTTCTTCTACATTGGCAGAGAGGGCGTCGCAATGGCTGCTGGTGAGAATAGGTGGAAGATAGCGGGAAATAGTGCTTGCTTCGAGAGCTGCGCGCACCTCGGACAACTGTTTTATAGTAAGGTTGGTCATCCTGAGGGCGTTGGCGATTTGGGCCAATATCGCATCGAGGTCCACCTCCCTTATGAAAGCGCCTCCATTGCTGCCTTGATGGACCTCTACGATTCCCATCTGCTCCAGAGAGCGTATAGCTTCCCTCACGGTTACACGACTTACCCCGAATATCTCGACCAGCTCTTTTTCTGAAGGAAGTTTATCGCTTGGGGCGAGGTCGCCGCGAAGAATGGCTTCCATCACCTGGTTTGTGATAGCTTCATACATACGCCCTTGGTGAAGTTTCTTGAACATTGCTTCCTCCGGGTGAGTATATGTCATACATATAAATATATAAAAATATTCATGTCAAGTTTTTTTTGTAAAATATTACGGGAGGAGTGAAAGAAATGAATCGGGGTACGTTCACAAAGGTGAAGAACACGGATGAAAAAATGTATGGGCCGAGAGCGCTGCTGGTGTGCGGATATCCCCCTGAAGAGCATGCGGTGGTGGTTGAGTTGGTCTCACGCCTGATCGGTCCGGATATGCCCGTTATCTTTGCCTCCGATGATATGGCTGATCGGAAGCTCGGAGAAATTTTTTCATCCGCTGGCGGTAAGGGCAGGGGCAATGCTTCCGCCTTCAGGCGAGGAATGATACTTTCGGGTTTCGCCATGAAAGAACTTCATATGCTCATGGCCGCCTACAAAGAGGCGGGCCTTCCCCGGCAGCTCTGGGCGACATTAACGCCGATATCGGAAAAATGGAGTCTTGCGGATCTTATAGACGAATTGATCAAAGAATCAGAAGCCTTTAAAAAAGCCTGATGCCGGCGGTGCGATATCTGCTATTCTTCGAAAAGGCCTGAATATTGCCCGTACCCTTCTTTTTCAAGGTCTTCCCTGGGGATGAATCTCATGGCCGCTGAATTTATGCAATACCTTCTTCCGGTCGGTGGAGGGCCGTCTTCAAAAACGTGACCCAGATGCGAATCCGCTTTTCTGCTTCGAACCTCGGTTCGCACCATCAAAAGACGCCTGTCTTCCCGTTCAACGACGTTTTCCGGTTCAAGGGGTTTGGTGAAGCTGGGCCAGCCGGTCCCCGAGTCGAATTTGTCCCTGGAAATGAAAAGCGGCTCTCCTGAGACGATATCCACATAAATTCCTTCCCTCTTGTTGTCCCAGAATTCGTTCTTGAAGGGAGGCTCTGTGGCATTTTCCTGGGTTACCTTGAACTGCAAGGGGGACAGATTCTTTTTGATCTCTTCTTTTCGAGGCCTTACAAAGGAATCCCCGCCTGGGTTGCCGCCTTCCAGCGATACGTCATCCCTCCAGGCTTTTTTCAGAAAGGCGTCCCGCCCGGAACCGGATCTATACATCTTGTAATGTAATCCATGGGTTTTGTAATAATTTTGGTGGTAGTCCTCGGCGGGATAAAAAGGACCCGCCTTCAGGATGGGCGTTACAACGGGTTTCTCATACCTCCCGGATTGGTCGAGGGCTTCCCTGGATGCCTCCGCCTGTGCCTTCTGGTCCTCGTTTTGATAGAAAATGGCCGTTCTGTATTGGGAACCCCTGTCCACAAACTGGCCTCGGTCATCGGTGGGGTCCACATGCCGCCAGAAGATGTCCAGAAGTTTCTTGTAGGAAATCTTTTCGGGATCGTAAAACACTTGGACAGCTTCCGCATGGCCGGTTTTTCCGCTCGAAACCTCTTCGTAGGTGGGGTCTGGGTCTTCTCCCCCCGTGTAGCCGGAAATCACTTCAATCACGCCGTCCACCTTTTCAAAATCCGCCTCCACGCACCAAAAGCATCCTCCGGCGAAAACGGCTGTTTTTGTTTTTTCTTGAGTCGCCACTTTTCCATCCTTTCCTTCCTCGGGAATTACAGCCTTCGAGTCCTGGGAAAAGCCCCAGGCGAAGGTAGCGCTTACAATGATAATTAGAGCATTCCACCAAATCTTCATGACATCTCTCCAAGTTGGTTGGGTGTAGTCTTAAATATAATGCCTGAATTTAAAAAGTCAGCTGTACACAATAATGACGGTGTCTCGAAACGAGACCAGGATAGGGGCTGATTTTGTCACAAAAGAAGGCTGGAGGCGAGGCCTCATAATTTTTGATAGTACAAAGGCTTGTAATGTTCATAGAGGGCGTTCAACGCTTCGCGATAGCGGAAGAGAATCATCTCCGACGAAAAGGGGTCCCAATCCATCTGAATTTTTTGCTTGACGGTAATAGTTTCAAAAACTACTAATATATAAATTAGAGTCAGTCAGCCAGCCTTCTAAAAGGGTCCGGTTCAGTAAATCATTTATCCGCTGACATGATGAAACTTTGGGTGTCGTTTTTCTAAAATTTATGCCGCTTATCTAAGAAAAAGGAAGATTACCATGACAGATCCCAGGAAACCGTTTTCTTTCATCGAAATTTCCGGTAAACGGAGCGTTCAAAAGCCTCGCACAAACGGATTAACCCTAATCAGTGACTGGGGATTGGGTCTTTCGGAGACCCGTGAACTGCTTGAAACAACAGGAGAATATCTTGACATCGCAAAAATTGCCACAGGTACTGCACGATTGTATAAAGAAGATCTGCTGATGGAAAAGCTCTCGCTGTATAGCAGCTTCGATGTCCGACCGTATCTTGGAGGGCAGTTCATGGAATACGTTTATGCCCACAAGGGGCCGGCGGTTCTGGAAAGGTTTTTGGAAGAGGCTTACCGTTTGGGTTT
This sequence comes from Desulfatiglandaceae bacterium, assembly GCA_046498185.1. Taxonomy (GTDB): domain Bacteria; phylum Desulfobacterota; class DSM-4660; order Desulfatiglandales; family Desulfatiglandaceae; genus CAYXDR01. The sequence goes on from JAWOBE010000153.1 coordinate 15,928, forward strand.
TAGAGCATCAGAAGTATCTGAAAATTATGTGAGATTAGATCCAGATGAGCGGGTCCGCCAAATCCGGATGATGCGGGAAGTAGGGATCGACGCTTTCGCCGAGGTTGGTTCAAAAAAGGAAAATAGTGATCCCCGGGAGTTGGTCGAGCAGGCATTACGCGACATGGATGCGGGCGCGGAAATGGTCCTAGTTGAAGGCGCGGAGATTGTCCTTTCCGGGTCAGTGAATCACCGAATGGTTGATGTTCTATCCGCCTCGTTGGATATCGGCCGGACGATGTTCGAACTGCCGACTACTCGAATCGGAAGCACTCTCCCTGAAATTCATCATGTAAAAAAGACGCTTATTCGAATGGTTGGTCCGGATGTCAACATCGCCAATCTCAGTCCCGGCGAAATTATGGAAACAGAATCTTTGCGTGTAGGGTTGGGTGTAGTGGGGCCGGATGTGCAGAGCTGACAGCAGCTAGCTTCCATCACCCAGCGTGAAAAAGCCGGCGTATTCCTGCCATTTCCTTTTTTCTTAATAATGTTGACAAGTTCGTAAAAGTCTTTTGCCCTTCATCGATATCCGGGCTTGATTCGGAATCCAGAATTTGTTGGAATACCTGCCCTTCTGTCTTTGCCTGAATGACGAAAAAGGGCTAATCTTAACACGTTGCACGGCTATTAATCTTCGTTGTTCAGATCCGACAAGCGCTGCCGGACGTAATTTTCGAACTGCTCCCCCGGTGGGGTCGGGTTGTAAATTTCCCGCAGAGCGATCAGTCCCGCGCCAAATTCCTTTTCGATTTCATCTCCGAAACGGTTCATGATTTCGGCTAGATATATTTCATGCTTTATCATCACGTCGACCATGTACACAAAAGGGTAGTTTTCCGAGTAAGCGGCTTCGAGCTCCCCTTTCACTTTCGCGATCAAGGCTTTATTGGAATCAGTTGTGACCGTCAGAAAATTGTCCGCACCCCCTAGAATGACTCCGTTGGCTTCATGGAGAAAAACCTGGCAATTACCGCCGCATTGAAAGGGTTCGATGGAATCTGAAAAAACCACGATCACTACGGAAATTCCACGCCAGGCGGCTTTTTTGATTTCCGGCAGAAGCGGCTGCAAAGAGGCTGCCGTTCCTTTAAGCCATACATGTTCTTTGGCCGCCTTGATCATCTCGGAAATTTTTCTTAAAATCTCCGCTTTGCCTTTGAAAATCCAGACGTATTCCCTGCCATCGTTGTGCTTGATCGAAGACAGGCGTTCGACCATATCCGAGCAAAGCCGGCTTGTGTTTTCGGTGATGCGCTTGAAAACTTCTTCCGGACTGATGGGCATGTAGCGGAGAGGTTTTTCGTTTACCGGTTGAGCCGCCCCCTTCTTAGCAAGGGATTTCAATATACTGTACACATTGGCCCGGGGCAGGTCTGAGACTTTGGCCACTTCGTAGGCTGTGGCGGGTCCGCACTTTAACAGGCCGATGTAGGCCCGTGCCTCGTATTCGCCGAATCCCAATGTGCGGAGGTCGCTGATAATGTCTATATCGGCATCCGAAGCCGAGGATAGAACCGATGGTGTGCGGGTGAGTTTTCCCGCTGCCGGGTTTTGATTGCCGCGTATTGAATCGGGCATGGGACCGCCTCGTATCTCGGTTTTTTTAACGTTAAAACAACCTAACCTTTGCATCAATGTAGATGAACACTATAAATACCATACCTCAAAAAGTAGTCTTTTTCCATCAAAAAATAGTTGCAGTTTTAGCAACTAATATGCTATCAAAAAGGCAGTCCTGCTTATATGACAGTGGTTCAACCAACAAAACAAGGGAGGGAAATATGTTGAAGATCAAATGTAGAGCAATGTTGAAGTTGTTTGCCTGTTCTTTGCTGGTATTGTTTCCTGGGTTCGTCGGATCGGGGATTGCCGCTGATTTTCCTGCCAAACCCGTGACCCTGATCGTAGGGTTTTCCGCAGGGGGCGGAACTGATACCTATGGTAGGGCGATTGCAAGTGTTGCCAACGATGTAATGGGCCAGCCGATGGTGGTAGTGAACAAGCCCGGTGCCGGCGGGGTTATAGCCGCCCAATTTGTGGCAAGCGGCCGACCGGACGGATACACTCTGTACCATGCGTCAGCCGGATCCTTCATTCTCAAGGCAATGTTCAAAAAGCTTCCGGTAGATCCTTTTGAGGATTTTAAGGTCGTGGGCATTGTCGGCAAACTCAGCACCGGGTTGGTGGTGCCTGCCAACAGTCCGTTTGAAACCGCTGAAGAGTTGATCGCGTATGCCAAGAAAAATCCGGGAAAACTGCGCTGGGCGCACACCGGCCGGGGGAATTTCCATCATGTGGCCGGGATGGGTTTTTTGTTGAAGAACGGTATCACAGCCCAGGATGTGCCTTTTAACGGCGGGGCCAAGACAAGGGCCGCTGTTGTTGGTGAGCAGGTGGACTTCGGCTTCATGGGGCCGCAGCAGGTTACGGGATTTGAAGAACAGATGAGGGTGCTGGGATTGACCCTGGAAGAGAGGGACAAAGCCAAATCCGAATTTCCCACCTTCAAAGAGCTGGGGATTCCTTTTGTTGAGGTGACTTCCCCGATTACCGTCATGGCGCCGGCCGGGATTTCGCCGGATGTGCTCAAGACTCTGAGCGATGCTGTTGTGGAGATGACGCAACACAAAGCATTTTTAAAGATGCTCGGAAACGCCGGCCTGGCCCCGGACAGCAAAGGGTCTGAAGAAGGCGAAAAGTACCTCCTGAAATTGAAGGAAGACTGGGCACCTGTCGTTGACTTTATCAAACAGGAGCAGTGAACCATCCGGGGCCGATCATGACAAGAAAAACCGACATAACAACGGGAATTGTTGTCGCGGTTATAGGGGCGGTGTTCTTTTTTGAAGGCGGTTCGATAGAAGGAGCCGGCACAGAGGATATGCGTGCCAGGCTCCTTCCCCAGATCATCTCGGGGTTGATCGTGGCTCTTGGAGTTTTGTTGAGTGTGGCTGGATTTTTTAAGAAGAAAGGCTTCGAGGCCGGAGTCCCTTTCGACGCCGCGATTTTGAAGCGAATTGCCCCTCTCGTACTCATTGCCTTCGGGTATGTGGTCCTTTTTAAATTTTTCGGTTATCTTGCTGCCACCCTTCTTGTTTCGATCCCTGTTTTTTACATGTTCGGAAACCGTGGGTGGAAATCCCTGCTTTTGCCGAGCGTGGTGGCCACGGGGATCATTTACTACGTTTTTTTCTCGCTCATGGGCCTATATCATGCTCCGCCTACGGTGCTGAACTTCTTCTGATCGAAGGGAAGCTCAGCAGGAATCTGGAGGTGTCGAAATGGAAATCATCGGCGGATTTGTCACATTGTTCAGTGATGGGTACGCCCTGCTGTTCGTTCTCCTTGCCGCCTGGGGCGGGCTGCTCGCCGGCGCGCTGCCTGGTTTGACGACGGCTGCCGCCATTGCCATGCTGGTTCCGGTTACGTACTATCTAGAGCCTCTCTGGGCCTTGATATTCTTGTATGTCATCGGGAAATCAGGCCGCTTCGGCGGCTCGATCGCTGCAATTCTGTTCAATACTCCCGGCACGGCGTCGGCGGCGGCCACCCAGTTTGACGGGCACCCCCTGGCTCGTCAGGGCAAGGCCGGGAAAGCCATGAAAGTTTCCACCATAGCCTCGGTTACAGGCGACACGCTGGGGGAGCTGCTCCTTCTGTTCGGAGCTGTATTCGTGGCCTCTTATACCCGGAAAATGGGGCCTCCCGAATATTTTGCGGTGTACTCCATGGCTTTTTTGATTATCGGAAGCGTCATCGGAAAGTCAATTGTCAAGGGCCTCCTGAGTACCTTGCTGGGCATCCTGGTCGCGATGGTCGGAATAGATCCCATCACAGCTAATGAGCGTTTGAATTTCGGCACCATTGTGCTTATGGACGGGTTTTCCCTGGTACCGTTGCTGATCGGGCTTTTTGTGGTCTCCGAGGTGTTCACCCGGATCGAGGAAGGCACCAGCGCCGGGGAGGGGCAGCAAATAGCCGCACGGCCCAAAAGCAAGGCGGACAGCAGGCTCAGCTGGGAGGAGTGCAAGATGTGCCTGCCGGTTATCTTCCGCTCCTCTTTCATGGGGGCTGTCATAGGAATTTTACCGGGGCTTGGCTCTTCGGTTTCCTGCTTTGTGGCGTACGGGGAGGAAAAACGGCGCGCCAAAAGGCCGGAGCTTTGGGGAAATGGCGCGATCGAGGGTGTGGCTGCGCCTGAAGCCGCCAACAACGCCGTATCCGGCCCCAGCATGATTCCCCTGCTGACCCTGGGAGTTCCGGGCACCACCATCGCCGCCATGTTGATGGGTGTGTTCATGATACACGGAATCCAGATCGGCCCGAATATTTTCGTAAACTCATCGGAACTGGTTTATGCGCTGATTGCAAGCGGCTTTCTCGGCATTCTGGTTTACGGCCTGACAGGCTACTTCGGTTCCAATTTGGTCGGCCGGCTGATTGCGAAAGCTCCTCTGAGCATCATATACCCCTTGATTTTCTTGCTTGGATTTATTGCGGCCTACTCTGTCAGGTCCGCTTTTTACGACATTTCGATGATGTGCCTTTTCGGTATCATCGGTTATGCGATGCGGAAGCTCGAATTCAGCCCGCCCGCATTCATCATTTCCTTCATTCTGGCAAGGGGGGCTGAAGAGGCCCTGCGTCAAAGCCTTCTGTTGTCCGAGAGGGGGGCTCTGATTTTTCTGGAGCGGCCGCTGTCGCTCGTGTTTTTCGGTATCGGGGCGACGGTGATTCTGCTCAGGGCACGGACGGCATTTAAAAAGTCAAGAGCACAGAGGATGTGAGAGGCGGCCTCAGCGGAGCGGTAAATGGTGTTATTTGTAGAAGCGGCATGCCGTTTGCCCGCGGCAGAAGGATTTAGAGTGAGATGGGGGCGAATGGTTGGGCAGTGCGCGTCCGGAAATACCGGATGGAAACCAGGTAAGGAGTGGAAATGAAATTTAACTACCCAGTGATCGAGGCCGATGTTTTGATTGTCGGTGGAGGCAGCGCCGGTTCAATGGCGGCCATACGTGCCAAGGAGCTGAACCCGAAGCAAAAAGTAGTGGTTTTTGAAAAAGGCGATATGAAGTATTCCGGAAGTATCGCCAGGGGAATGGATGCCTTGAACATCGTAGCCGTTCCAGGCGTTTCCGACCCGAAGACCTATGTAGAGTCTATGAACATCGTTACAGAGGGGGTTTTCGATGCCCCCATTTCCTACAAGCTTGCCGACCGCAGCTATCAAATGATGAAAAAGCTGGAATCCTGGGGGGTTTTTTTCCCCACGGACAAAAACGGCAATTATGACATCCTCAAAGGACATCCCAAAGGTCGATTCATTCTGACGATGAAGGAGCCGGAGTTAAAAACCATGCTGCATAAGCGCTGCGTGGAGCTCGGGGTCCGGATCGTTAACCGTACCATGGCGGTGAGGCTTCTCAAAACCGACGGTGAAGTCACCGGCGCCGTGGGCATTCATGTACGAAGCGGGGAAATTATTGTCTGCCGGGCCAAATCGGTGATCCTCTGCAACGGAGGGACTGCCCGATTCGGGCTGCCCGTAAACGGCAACCTTTACGGGATATACGATTTTCCTGGTAACACAGGGGACGGCTACTCTCTGGCCTTTTCCGCTGGAGCAGAGCTGAGCGGATTTGAATTTACCATCACGTACTACATAGTCAAAGACATCAATGCCCCGTTGCTGTTCATCACGCTGACGCGGGGAGCACAGTTGTTCAACGCACTGGGCGAAGCATTCCACAAAGGCCACCCGGGCATGATGACCATGATAAACGAGCATCTTGCCGGCCGAGGGCCCATGAGAATCCGGATGAGCCATCTTCCTGAGGACACCATACGGGAGATTGAAGACCTTTTGTTCACGACGGAAAGACCAGCGTGTGAACGCTTTTACGAGGGCAGAAATATCGATTTCCGAAGCGGAGAGATCGAGCTTTCCCCTACGGAAATTTTCCTTTGCGGCGGTCACGGTCTGACCGGTATACGGATCAATGAAAATGCAGAGTCCACTGTGCCGGGGCTCTATGCCGCCGGCGACACCGCGCTGTGCGCCCGAGGCCACTTGAGCGGTGCTTTTGTCTACGGCGAAGTTGCGGCGGAATCCGGCACGGAAAGGGCTTCGATGCGTGCTCATGCGGATTTGGATACCGGAATGGTCGATGAATTCCTTGAGGACAAAAAGCGTAAGTTGAGCCAGACACGCGGCAGGGTGCCCATCGAGGAATTTGAATTCAAGGTCCGCCGCATCATTACCGACTACCTTACACCACCAAAGAACGAATATAAATTGGACCGGGCTCTGTGGTGGATGAACCGATTCAGGGAGGAATTCGTCTATATTCCGAGGATTCAGACAATCCATGATCTTTTCAAGGCTTACGAGGTCGAAAACATTATTCGGTGCGCCGAGCTGAACGCCCACGCCTCCAAGGAGAGAAAAGAAAGCCGATGGGGTCTTTGGCACCAGCGGACAGATTATCCGGAAAAAGACGACGAGCGGTGGTGCAGGCACGTGGTCCTGGCCAAAAACCCTGAAACCGGCGGTATCGATGTGACTCACCGGGATGTGATCCGCTGAAAAGACAAAAATCATATTCGTCACAAGGATTGAAAAATGGAACAAACCAGCCTGTTACAGGCACTTTCGGACAATATTGTGATCGACAAGGATAAATGTACTTTCTGCAGCATCTGCGTGGATACATGCATCCTGGATAATTTGCGAATGCAGCTGGCGCCCTGCCGGCAGGCGTGCCCGTTGAATGTAAACGTGCAGGGCTACGTTCAGCAGATATTGCGGGGGCAGGAAGACGCGGCCCGGGAGACGCTGCGGGAGAAGCTGATTTTTCCCGCAATCCTGGGCAGGATCTGCACGCATCCATGCGAGACGAATTGCGAGCGTTTGAAAACCACCGGAGAAGCGGTGGCTATTCGAGCACTGAAGCGCTATCTCACCGAAAACGAGGATTCGGAGCGGATTTTTCTGCCGGAGATTTCAGCAGAGACCGGCCGGAAAATCGCTGTCATCGGATCCGGACCGGCAGGATTGCAGGCTGCCTATGATTCGAGGATCAGGGGGCACAAGGTGACGGTTTTCGAATCTCAGCCCGAGCCGGGGGGCATGCTTCGCTGGGCGATACCTGAATTTCGGCTGCCACCGGAGGTTGTTGAACGTGAAATGAGGATATTCGAAGCCATAGGTGTCGAATTCAGGTGCAACACCTGCGTCGGCACAGACGTCAAACTTTCGACTATCCATGAAGATTATGACGCGATTGTGGTGGCCGCAGGTTGCGGGATTGCCGCCACGCTGGACATCGAGGGCCGGGACGCCGTTGGTGTTTATCAGGGATTGCCTTTTTTGACCGATGTCAGAAAAAAGCAAGCCCCTGAGCTCAGGGGAAAAGTGGTGATAATCGGCGGCGGAAATGTTGCTGTGGATGCAGCCCAGACGGCTTTACGCCTCGGCGCCGAGACGGTAACGATCGTCAGCCTGGAAAAAGCCGAAGATCTGCCGGCTGCTCCGGAAGCGGTTGAAAGTGCTCTTCGGGAGGGTATTGACTTGGAATGCTCGTGGGGTGTGATGCGCATCTTGACGCGGAAAGGCCGTGCCCACGGTTTGGTGCTTCAGCGCTGCACGGCTGTATTTGATGACCTAGGATGTTTTCACCCGGTCTTCAACAGTGGCGAGTCAAAGGAACTTCCTGCGGATACGGTGATTTTATGCACCGGGCAGTTCAGGGATGACGGCTGCTTGGCTGGACAGGACATATCGACGCTTATCAGTGGAAACAAGGTAATAGCGGATCCGTTGACGCTTCAGACAGTAGTTGAAAAGATTTTCGTGGCAGGAGATTACCATATTGGTCCTTCGTCGGTGGTTTCGGCGATGGCGAGCGGGCGCGAAGCGGCCGAATCGGTCAAACGTTTGCTTGACGGCGAGGATCTTACATACGGTAGGCAATATGCAGATCCGATCGAGACTGAATTCCCTATAGACACGACCGGAGCGGTTGAAAAAAAGCGCATTTCCCTTAAATTTCGAAGACATGAGGAAAAAGGGGACTTCGCGGAAATTGAAGAATGTATGTCCAGCCGGGAGGCGCGCGATGAGGCTTCTCGCTGCTACAGCTGTGGTGCTCCCTATGGAAAATTTAGAACCTGCTGGTTCTGTTTGCCCTGCGAAGTAGAATGCCCGAACGATGCATTACATGTGGAAATTCCTTACCTTCTCCGATAGGTGCGCGTTCGGAACTTTTAAATTCACCACGGGAAGGCTACATTCTCAGGCAAGTAACATGAGGACTACCGATAGAATGCGGGATTCTTCCCGGTGTAAATGTTAATAATCGCCTCTCAAGGAGTCGAGATGCCTCTGCAGAAAGATGACGTCCTGATAGATCCAAGGCCTTTGTTTCAAAAACCACCACTTAAACTGACGGCCCGGCTGGACAAAAAAAAAATCGCAAACAGCCGTTTGATGCTTTTCGACAACACCAAATTGGATGTCGGCAATTATTATACCATTTTGAGCGAACTCAAGGCATACTTGTCCGGCATTGGTTTCAAGGATATCAGAGTTTTTCGTCAAAGCATCCGCGGTAAGAATCATGCTGGAATCGTAAGTTTGGCACGAGACATATCGGGGCAGGGAGTTGACGCCGTTGTGCTGATGCTGGCCGACATCGGCGTCAGTCCCGCAATGGTGATGTTGTCCATTGAGCTTGAAAAACTGGGCATACCAAATGTTTGCATCACCGGCGGGCCCGGTAACAATCTTGCACGCGCTGTGGCGTATTATCAGGCAAGGAATCTATGCCTCCTGCCGCTGGACGTTTACCCCGGCAATACCGCGCTTGAAATCAAACGAGAAATCCGAGAACAGGCCGATCTTATTTTCGAGTATTTGACGGTCGGTCCCGTCTGCCTGAAAAAAAAGGCGGCTATCGACTGTGAAATCGATCGTTCGCGTTTTTCTGACAGGGATTTCAACTTGGCGGAGAACGGTCGGGCCGGAATTTCACTGCTACCCGGCAAAGGGCCACACGATCCGGAAGTGGTTCTGAAAATGTATGACGAAATGTTCATAGGGGATGGCTTGCCTATAATCCCCCCAACCAAGGAAAGACTGTTCCGGATGATGCTATATAGTCCGCTACCCGAGACTCACGTGTTCATATCCAGCCTCGGGCCGTCGGGTGCCTCTGTGGCAGTTAGGGATTTGGCCCTCGGAGCGGTGATGGCGGGGTGCAGGCCTCAATATATGCCGATTTTGACCTCTGCGATGGAGGCGATGAGCGATTCTTCCTATAATCTTTTCCAGGCGGTTACCACGTCCCATGGCGGTGGACACCTGATCCTGATCAGCGGTCCTCTCACCGATGCACTCGACATCAATTGCGGCCAGGGGTGCATGGGGCCAGGGGTGCGGGCCAACGCCACCATCGGGCGAGCGGTACAGCTGACCTTGAGAAACAGGTGCCGGGTGATAACCGGTTTTTCAGACCTAGCTTGCCTGTCTTCTCCAGCTGAGTACAGTTACTGCTTCGCTGAAGACGTGAACCATTCCCCCTGGCCAACGATTAATGTTGAACGGTTCAACCGGGATACAACCACGGTGACTGTCTTGATGGCAGAAGGGCCGCATAACATTATGGATTTGGCAAGTACCGACGCAGGGGGTTTACTCGAAACCGTAGTCGATTGTTGTACTTCTTTGGGGAGCAATAACGCGTATCTGCCCGGAAACTTGATCGTAGTTCTAACGCCGGATCATGCCCGTTTAATAATGCGGGCCGGTTTGAAGAAAAGCGACCTGCGCAGCTTTATCCACCAGAGGGTCGGACATTCCGCCGCGCGGCTTGCGAAACGAGGGATCGTGGGTATGGGGCCCAAGGGTAGTGCCGGAAAAAATTTTTTCTCCGCAACACGAACTCCTGAAGATATTGAGATCGTGATGGCGGGTGGCAAGGGAGGGCATTCGGCGGTTATTATCCCCTGGTCCATGTACAGCCGCCTTGTCATTAGGCCTGTGTTGTTGCCTGATGGCAGAATTCCAAAAAAAATCGAAGACTTTCGTGCTTTCTCACCACAAAACAAATAGATTAAAGTTTTTTTGTATACGATCTAGGTCTCATGGACGTTTACAATTTATCATGAATTCCACATGCTGGTAACGTCTATTTGCCACCGCACCTATCATCACATCAGGCTTGCGTTTCGGATATAGAAGTTGAAAATTTTGGAAAGAGCATAAAAATTTAATAATAAAAACGGGGGTATGTACTTTCCTCCAGTAGTTACTACCTATAGTGGTTGCGATCCTTGTCAAGAGGATCAAAGTTTCGGTTGTCGGCGTCAGCTAAGAAATCAAATGCCGGCCCTTTGAGTGTTGCAGCCAGTGGCGGATCTACCATCATAGCCTGCTGTACAAGGCTGTAGAACAATTTGCCTCTAGAAGTAGAGGTCAGGCGGTTGAAACGAAACGT
>JAWOBE010000059.1:0-8573 GCA_046498185.1 Desulfatiglandaceae bacterium
AACAGATCCCTCGCCCTGATGGCAACCGGACCCATGAGCACCCGTTTACGATACTTCGGAATCCAGATTAGGTGCACTTTCAAATCCGTCTTTGTATGAGCTCCGAGTCTGTAAAGTCGCATAGCGACAATTTATAAACTTTTCTTCGCCTAAAGGCGAGGGGTTTCCACCATCCCCGAAACGGACACTAAAGATCCACGCATTATGCAAGCAAGTACTGCAGTCGTGAAAGTCGAGATGTGAGGGGTCGACGAGCGATGGGTTTTCTCGCTTACTATCGACTCTTTTCCACTCGCTACTCATTACTGCCTTTTGTGAAATTGCTCCCGGTTATTCAGCATATAAATCAACATTTTCCCCATTTCATCATGATTGGCTCATAAAATTAACAGGGTTGACTCAATTTAGCACCTAGCTATCGCTAATTCGGTTCCGCCTCCCCCCGCTCCACGGCTTCGCATCTCAGCGCTGATAACAGATAACGAATAACGAATAACTGAGAACGATAACGCCGCCCCATGCCGTACGCATCTTGAGTCCTCGCGCGGAGACGCAAAGCCGCAAAGCACTACACACCCGCAGAGATAAGAGGCCAGATTTACGTCCGAACCTTTCTCCTCAAAACTGTCAACGTCGACAAATTTCGGGGGATTTGTTCCTGAAAGTGGTCTAGTGGTGGATTTGGCTAAGAAACTACCCAGATGAACGCTAAGATCAGTAATTGTTTCCAGAGCATTCAAATAAACCCGTTGCCGTCTCGGCTGGTACGGATCTATTCGCCCCGTAACCATGGCGGTAAAGTATCGTATCGCCACAATTCTGTTTTGTTTTTTGAGAACCCGCGAAACAACCTTGTGGAGATCCAACCATTTGTATGGAGAGCCCTTTAATGCCCGGTAATACAGGTTAAAACCGTCCACATAAACAATCGTACGCAATCTCTGCTCCAGAAAAGCAAAGGCCCCAAGGTCTCCCTCACGGCCTTTGAACCGATAGCATGCTACCGGTGGGTATTCTGTAAAAGATATAAACAGAAATAACCCTGCCGTCAAGAATTTTTTCAGGGCAGGCGGGTTTTCATGCCATTCGTTCCTCTTTACCCGGCCTGTCTTTCGAACATGGACGCGCCACCAACACTTACACCCCCCGTGCGGGCCAGGTCAAAACTGCGTTTCGACACTCCAGAAAGCCGATTACGACAACGACAACCGCTTCGCTGACAACAATAACATGTCGGGTATGGAAACCCGACCTACAGGGAAAATCAAATCTCTCATCGGGGAACCCTCGAATTCGAGGGCACCGGTGGTTCACCACTAACACTAACACGCGCCGCAGGCGCCACTAACACCAACACGCGCCGCAGGCGTATCCGCGCGACGGGTATCACCGCATCCACGATCATCCGCCGAACGTCGCAAACGGAAAAACTTCGAGGAGATAAGAGGTATACCTTTACTCAGGAGATCCTGCTGAAGGGCTAGTTCTGCGTGTTGATTTCTCTGCCACCCGAATCAAAGACCGCAACGCTTCATTGACGGCTTCCTCAGTAGAGAACACTTCCGCCACATCCGGGCTCAGCAATACGAGATTGGTGCCTTTGCTGTATTCTTCAAAATATTTACCGCGGGTTCCCTTCCCAAGGTCTTCCCGTTTATACTCAGGACGGAGTTCACTGGACGCTTCATCCTTCCTCATAGATAACCCTTTCTTCCCGGCTGAAATCGGCAGGGTAGGTGTCGTTTGCCATGATCCCCCCAACCCTGGCTGCAGCCAGAAAAACGTATTCGGGGTTTTGGTTTTGGATGAAGGTCCGGACAGAGTCTTGGTTGGTTAAGTCAATTTTTGTCAGCCGTAAGACGCAAGGCGTAAGGCGTGAAGCGTAAATCGTGAAGCGTAAATCGTGAAGTGTAAATCGTGAAGCGTAAATCGTGAAGCGTGAAGCGTAAGTCGTGAAGCGTGAAGCCTGAAGCGGGATTTCACGTTTCACGATCCTATTCCCTCCATTTCACGGCTCACATTTTACGCCTCACGAGCCTACTCATAAAAATTGCTAACCTCAAACCCATGATCGTTGCACAGCTTGTCTTTTGCGGTAAGGGTTAAATCATGGGAGACCATTTCATGAACAAGCTCCTCGAAACTGATCTTTGGCTCCCAGCCCAATTTTTGCTTCGCTTTTGCAGGGTCTCCGAGTAATGACTCCACCTCCGTAGGTCTGAAATACCTGGGGTCTACCCGCACTATAAGACGGCCAGGTTTGATCTTATCAGAGAACCTCGTGACACTGCAGCCGTTCAATTCATTGCTCAAATGGGAAAACCGGTTTTCATCCACCGAATCCACAGGCTGGGACAGGCACATCTGCCAGCCAGAGCTCACCGGTTTTGTAGGATTGGAGGATTTGTTTCATGTATCAGGGTCCTTTTGAGTGAGGAGTGAGAAGTCAGGAGTGAGGGGTTTGAGGGGGGCTTTTTTTTATTGATGCTATCAGGCTGATAGCATTAGTTCCCAAGTGAGCAGTAAACTTACGATCAGCAATCGGGATCATCACCTCATAAAATCTTTTTTCGTTTCCGGTCTTATTGCCGGCGCAAAGCAGAATTCCTCTTCGCTCGGTGTCAAACGCATAAAACGCTCTGATTAGCTCGGCCCAATACCCAACCCCCCAACAACGACAATAAAGCAGGCCTGACCCCCAAATTTCAATGATATTGGTGTCACGATAATGCATTATTCATGTCATTCATTCCAAATCATGTATCGCTATTCTTCCGGCCGGCTTCCACTGGATTCAGGACGTTGATTTTACACAATTTGGCAATATTACAAAGCCTGTTATCCGCACATACGAAATACCAGTCTTTCGATTGCAAAATCCTGCAAGCGGCCAAATGAAGAGCATCCAAGGATCTTAAACCATACTCTTTAGCATATTCATTCATAAGTTGTTCTGCTTCATAAAGTACAGCTGTACCCAATAGTTCCTGGTTGAACTCGATGAGCTGTTCATTGAACGAATCAATGACGACTTCCAGGTTTTTTTCAGATATATCTTTATTTCGATACCGTCGATAAATGCTGCTTAAGAACTCTATTCGGACAAGATCCAGAACCCACAGGTCATTATCTGGATCATTAACTATGTCTTCCACCATTTCTGAACCTTTTTCGACTTGAAAAAGCTTTACCAAAGCGGAAGTGTCGAAAAAGTATTTCATATCCTGTCTTCTCGGTTAGTTACTATGTCTTCCGACAATGATACTTTGCACATAGACAAAATTTTGCGTGCTTTCAAATAGGGGGCAGCATGCCGCTTTTTTCTATAAACAGTCTGCGCTTGTTTTAACAGGCGAATGTGGTTGTATATCATGGTCAGGGATTGAGGAGGCAGATCTTTAATCTCTTTTATTGTTTGTTCTTGTAAAGTCATATAAACTCCTTTATATTTGGAATAATTCAACACCCAGGATCCCCCTTAACGATAATAAAGCATGCCAGACCCAAGCCATAAATCCATGACAAAATAATACCCCCAACAAAAACTTTTAGCAACCCAAATGAGGCCAACCCTATCCCAACACCCACCCCGTCTACTTAAAACTTAAAACTCCAAATAACGACAATAAAGCAGGCCTGACCCCCGAATTTCATTTTTCAAAGCCGGCAGGAGCACGGCCTTGGTGAAATTTCCGGCCCCGATAAACCCCGCCTCGATGCGTGCGGTTCCGGCTGCCGCATCCTTAACCCGGATCTGCCGGGCCGCCGGGCCGAGCTCCACAGGCAGATCCCCATACTTGAGCACAATCCCCAGATAAGGCTCGGCTGTCTTTCCCAGGATCAGTTCATAGGCGTTCTCTGATAGGAGGGAGCTCCCGCTCCCGACCCTCACGTCCGGGGACGGCCAACGCCTTACCTCCGATCATCCACCAACCGTCGCGATCGCGACGAGGACGTCCCTCCTACAGATTCTGAACTCCTTCAGGAGAAAATTTGGAATTATGAATTTGGGAATCCCACGCCGCAGGCACCACTAACACCAACACTTACACCGCCGATCTGCGGCGTCTCCGCACGATGCCAAATCCCTCTGCTATTCCGAAATCGATAGCTGGCTGAATGCACGTTTCAAGGCAAGCCTGCACAATAAATAATGCAGATCTTCATCTTCTCGGCAAGGTGCAATGGGTGTTCATGTTCCCCTTTGATTTCTAAAACCCTTTTGGTAATAAGATCTTATCCCTAAAATAATGCTTAATCGAACGGAAGCTTCCATTATGGTACGCTGATTGCAAAACTTAAAAGTTTCTCTATTATATTCAATACCAAGGAAAATTTCCGTATGAATCTTGACCTTAAAAAGTTGCAACAAATCGTTCGCGAACGGAACGAGATAACAATTTCCGCTCTTGAATGCGCATCGTTCGTTCTGGATCGGGCCCGCCAGATTCCCGATCATAAACCCCAGGAACTCATGCTTGAATTGGTAAAAACCCTGATCTCACCTGACCCGGAGCAATAAAACCGCACATGCCCTCAGGAAGTCTCCGTCGGCCCACAAAAGTCGGCTCTTCCAGCGGCTGCTGCGCCCCTGTCAAGCGCAACCGACAACCCCCGCTTGGCCCTTTCCTCCCCGTGCACCAACCGTATCTCTTTCGGCAGCTCACCCATACCCCTCACCCACTCAACCCCCTGATGGCCACACAAACTCCCCCACTTGTGGCCGGGGGATTTTAACCTGGCCATCGGGGCCTATATGTCCTTTGGTCCCTCATTCCGCCTCTAATCTGCGTCAATCTGCGCCTGCCCCGTGAAACCTTCTTGCACTCGTTTCACAGGGGTAATCTGCGGATTGGCCGCCTAAGTGAGTCAGGTTCATTTCGAGGCCTTATCGGAAAAAAGGCAATCAGCAGAATGTGAAACTATAAAGGATGCTACTCCGCAGAGCTCTGCTGGAGGATGCGTGTTTACCGATTATGGCTTTGAGCCGAAATCGGTAACGGATTACCGAAAATGGCTTTGGGCCGAAAGCGGTAAAGGGGGTGTGGTTTACCTTCTTTGCGCCACCACCCTTTTGACGATGTTTTTCGTGTTCTGCCAGATGAATTCCTTGAGCCACGGGAGGGCGTGGTCCGTCCAACGTTGGGGGTGAACGGTGAACATGATTTTTTCGGGGAGCTTTCCGGCCTTGGCGGCATGGATGATGTCTGTAGTGGAGTGAAAGACAAGACCTTGGCGGATTTATTCGGTCTGCTGAGGCAGCTTGTCGCGCACGCTGACCTTCCACCCGTCCCAGCGTCTGCCCGTGTCCGTCAAATAGAACACATCATTGAAATCTACATCCAGATAGGGTTCTCCGATTATCTCCAGCTTCCTGTAGTCGTACCTTTTCCATAGATCCCTGCTATCCCAGCGGGATCGTGGGCTCCCGTGCATACAGATGGTAGAAACCGGGGCCGGCTTCCGGAGCCTTTCCAGGTTGGCTTTGAAATCCGCAAAAGCCTTTTCCATGTCGCCGTTGCACGTGGACAGGTTCTCGTAATGATAACCGATCTCGTGCCCCAGCGATGAGATCTCTCTGATGACGGCCTCATCCCAGCTTTCCGGAACCGCCCGGAAATACCAGGTCGCCACAACCCCCATCCCATATTCCAGCTTTGCCATTGCCAAAGCATTTTGTGGCAACAGATCCACATCATGACGAACGAGAATGCTTTTGTCATCGCGAGCATGGCAGAAATCCGCGATGGTTTGAAAGGAATAACCAGAAGCCTGCAAACTCCGCAAGAGCCTTGAGTAGGCATTTGTTGTAAAATCAATATTTTATTAGGGAGTTGTCGAATAAATACGATTTTTTCCTAAGCGATTCGATATGTCGGGAACGCTAAAAAAATTCCAAAAAAGGTTGACAACCGATTTCACAGATATTATTAAATAACTGTTCGGTGCCGCTTGTCGGCTCGATAGGGTTTCGCCCCGCCGAACATCAAAGACATCAAGCCCCCGGAAGGGGGCTTTTGTTTTCGTCCCACCAACTCAAGAGCGGGCTCTCGTCTGGAAAAATCTTCAATCCGTCCAGCTTTCCCTGTTTTGTATTCGAGGAGTTGTAAAACAACGGATAAATCTCCTCGAAATAGGGATAGGCGGCCTTTTCATACCGCATCACATGGTAAACATTGTACGAACAGAGGTCAGCCGCCTGAATTCCTTCGGAAAGTTCACTTCGGACAAACAAAGGCATTTCCACAATTTGCTTGAACCAACAGGCCGCGCTGGTGCCGCTTTCAAGGAAATAAGCGTGTTTTCTCGCAAGGGATAGGTTTACATGCTTGTTCACATCATCTGTGACCAATATGGCCTTATGTTTCGAGTGTTTTTCACGCATGAAGCTTTCAATCCTCTCACATAACAGCTCCCAGGCCTTTCGGTGGAGCTTTGCCGAATCCATGTAGTCTTGAAGATATCTTTTGTCTATCACCACGGACACAAGGGCCGCAGGGATAGAAAGGAGCTGCCTATAATAGGTGGCGATCAAATCAGCAATCTCTTTTTCGGTAAGTAGAGAAAGAAATGGGTGCCTGTTGCGTTCTTTAGGGATCCTGAGCCAGTTCGATTTTATCTCGCATTGATCAAGGGTTATCTTCGCTTTGTGGAGGTAGATCAAGTCACGCTTCTTGGCAACAATTGGATCATAAAACTTCCGCCACTTGTGCTCAAAAATACCGAGGCCAGTCAAAACATAAAGCCAGTCTTTCTTTGAAACGGAGCTGTCCATACCAGGATGCACATCTTTCATATCGAGATTGCCCGTCTCATCTATATAGAAGAGATACAAATACGCCTCCGCTTTTCAATGCATCCATCCGTCCAACCATTCAAATCATCCTAATCATCCGTGCCCTCGGGCACTCATCCATTCCTTCTCATCTTATCTCTTTTTACCCCGTAGCTCCGGCAGATAGTACTGGGGCGCCTCTGCCTGCCCTATGAAACCTGTGTTGCTTCGGTTTCATCGGGGTTTCACTGGGCGCGACACCATTTCCCTTGCTAACCCTCTCACCCTCTACCTCCTTACCTTCTTCTTCCCTCCTTCTCATCTTCTTTTTCAAAGCCTTCCGTGCCGTGGGTCATGATATCGAGATCACTGTAAGACTGGCCGGAATAGACGCCCCCGAGGGAGCCACACGAAAGCGAATAAAAATACAACCGTTCAGCAACGAGGCAAGAGACTTTCTTTCGGCACTTATCTTGAACAGAGCGGTCGACGTTAGAGGGCATGGCACAGATCGGTATAACCGAGTGCTGGCCGTAGTATTCATCGACGGTTTGAATGTGAACAAGGCCCTCCTTCACGCAGGCCTTGCAGAAACCTGGCGGGGAAACGCCCCCAAAAACCTTGATCTCGACACCTTCTGGCATGTGGAAGACGAAGCCAAACAAAAAGGGCGTGGAATGTGGAGGCTTGGCCCAAACTACATATCCCCCGCGATGTGGCGAAAGACGGCAGGAAGGTAAGGAAGATAAGTTTTGAGAAAACAGCTGGTAGTTGTCAGTAATGCCTTTTCACCACATTCCTTCCGTTCACCACTCACTAATCGTTACCAAAGCTATTTACCGAAAACGGTAAAAGTTCATTTTCCCTTCTCAAACCCGTCAGGGTGGTTTCGATGCCAGTTCCACGCGGTTCGGATCATCAGCTCCGGGTCTTCGTAAACCGGCTTCCAGCCAAGTTCGGTGCGAATCCGCGCGGAGGAAGCCACAAGCCGCTCCGGATCGCCGGGCCTGCGTTCAGTCTCCACAGCGGGGATTTCGTGGCCTGTGACCCGCCGGGCGATCTCGATGATCTCCAACACCGAATACCCGGTCTGACAACCGAGGTTGTAAACCATGCTGTCACTTCCGTCGAACAAACATTCGGCCGCCAGGATATGCGCTTGGGCAAGGTCGCTCACATGAACGTAATCCCGTACGCAGGTTCCATCGGGAGTTCCCCAGTCCGTCCCGAATATTGATATGGATTTCCTCTGTCCGAGCGGCACCTGGAGCACCAGAGGAATAAGGTGCGTCTCAGGGTGGTGGTCCTCACCGATATCACCCTCCTCGTCGGCACCGGCCGCGTTGAAATATCGAAGCGAAGCCTATTTCATCCCGTAAGCCTTCTCGGCATCCTCCAGTATCTGCTCGATCATGAGCTTGGTTCTCCCGTAGGGGTTTGTCGGGATCACGGGGTCCATCTCCTCTATAGGAACCTTTGCAGGTTCACCGTACACGGCGGCCGTGGAGGAAAGTACAAAATGCAGCACCTCCTTTTCTTTCATGGCCGTGAGAAGCCTCGTTGTCTTCCCCACGTTATTGTCATAATAGACAAGAGGCTGTTCGACGGATTCTCCCACCAACGAAAACGCCGCAAAGTGCATCACGCAGCCGATTTTCTTTTCTTCGAGCACACGGGAAACCAGGCCGACATCCCCAAGGTCCCCGATGACAAGTTCAAGTCCTCGGACGGCCTCCCGGTGCCCTTTGGATAGGTCGTCCAGGATTGTAACATCATGCCCCACACGAACAAGCTCCCG
>JAWOBE010000135.1:0-23329 GCA_046498185.1 Desulfatiglandaceae bacterium
CAAAATTTCCCCAACATCCCAGACTCGGATGCCGAGGGTTTTTTCGTGCTTCATCAGGTTGGCCAGGCATATCGGGCAGGTTACCACCACGTCGTGGCAGACGCGGGCCAGCTCCCGGGCGCGTATGGTGGAAATCGACCGGCTTAAATCCTGGTATGCATATTCAACCGGACCGCCGCAACAGGCCGTATCCCTGCCGGAGTTTTCCGGCTCAAGCACTTCGATCCCTGCACGCTTTAAAACCTTCCTGACCGGTTCCACGCATTCCAGCTCACGGGTCATTACACACGAATCATGAATCACCACTTTTTCGGGAATCGAGCCGGATTCAGGTTTCTTCACCCCGAAATCCGAATCCGCCAGCACTTCCAGGTAATGCCGTACATCGAGATCGAACCCGGGAACGTATTGCGGGTACACCTTTCGAAGCATATAGGTGGTATGGGGGTCCACCGTCACCACCGTTTTGGTCCCGGCTGACTTCAGCGTACTGAAAACCGACCGGGCAAGGGGCTTCACCGATGCTTCAACGCCAAGATCGTAAAGCAGTACTCCACTGTAGGGCTCCTTTTCATGCAGGTAGGCCGGGTGAACACCTGCGGCTGCAAGAGCCGAAACAATCCCGCGAAGTGCGGCTTCGCTGCGGTTTCGGATCTCCCGCGCCCGGCGCGCACGCACACGAAGCACCGGGTCAGCAACTACGGCATTCGCGATCTCCACGATCTTCGCAAGCGCCCCGACTGAAAGCATCGGAACGAGCGGCCTCGCCGAAGCCGCCATCTCCGTCGCTTCCACGACATAAGGGAGCATCTGGTACATCCGGGCGGTAAACAGAACCGTAGCACCCTCCTTCGGTAGATCGAGCCCTTCGGCCCAGCGGTTCCAATAAACGGTTTTCATACCCAAAGGGTCCCCGGTACGATCCACATTGCCACGAATGGTTTTCAAAGCCTGGGAAATCAGAATTTTAGAGTCTCGCATGCTTTCCTCCCGAAACCAGCCGGGCCGAAAGCAGGCGGCGTCCGCGCTGGATCAAATCGCAGATATCCAGATTCTGTCCCTTGCTTTTGCACATAACCTCACAGCGCCGGCACTGCAGGCAACTGTAAAGGCAATAGGTCAGGGAATCGTCGAAGTCGAGCATACCGGTAAGCAGGTACTTGATTATCTGCATACGTCCGTAGGCTGAAAAACTCTCCACCCCGCCGGACGACTGGTAAGTCGGACATACATCCACACAAAACCTGCACGCGCGGCATTTGGCAAGCTCCCGGATAAGATCATTTCGTTCGGTTTCGTCCCCGTTCACAGCCAGCCCTCCAGGTTACCGCGGTTAAGGATGTTTTCCGGATCGAAGGCCTTCTTGAGCCGCTTTAAAACATCGGTATAAATCGGTCCGTATTTTTTCTCGAGAAACCCTGCCCTCTGGGCCGTCAACCCCCATTCCCCGCCACAGCCACCGTACTTAATATTGAGAGCCTCGGTTTTTTCTCTCATCTCTATCGTTACAGCTTTTTTAACCTCGTTTGAGATGTCCTTTGTGGGCATAAAAGCGTAAGCGTGAATGGTGGGGGCGCCGATGTGCCCGAAGGAATAAAACTGGTTCCCCTGGTAGCTTTCCAGGTTGAGGATTATTTCTTTCGCGTCACGATAGGCTTCCTGCAGTTTGTCGACCCGTGGGGTTATCTCGCTGCCGAAGGTCGAACCCAGCCGGTATACGTAATTGCCGGCTTCGGCACGGCTGCTCCAGATTTTGCTCCACTCCCCGGAGTCGGTAACTATCCGTGCTTCGATAGGGTTGGATTTTTTCAAGAATCTCAAAAACATCTCGGCTTTTTCCCGGCAGCCCACTTCGGTGGACGAATGCATACTCATCATGGCCACAGCCCCACCATGGGGGGAAAGACCGACGGCCTCGTAGCCGATTTTACAAGCCATCTCATCGAGGTATTCGAAAAACAGCGGGGTTGGTACACCCTCCCGATACATGGCCATCACGGTATCCAGGATTTCCTCGGTGCTGTTGTAGTAGGCGACAATGTTTTCCGTCTCAGGCTTCGGAATCAACCGCATCCTGATGCGTGTGATCACGCAAAGCAGCCCTTCGGAACCAACCAGGAACTTGGTCGCCTCGATACCGGCCGGCTTACGGGTGGATTCAGTGCCCGTATGTAAAATCTCTCCTGTGGGCAGGACCACCTCCAGCCCCAAAACATAATCTCCGGGCTTCCCGATGCTTGCATCCACCGCATGGGCGCTGGTGTTGACGGAAACCGCCCCCCCGATGGTGGCCACCGGCTCGCTGCCCGGAAAAGCCGGCAGCAAAGCATTGTGCGGTGCCAGCGCTTTTCTTAGATTCGCGATATGCATCCCCGGCCCCACTTCGAAGTAGCCCCGCTCCGGGTATATGTTCAAATCCTGCATACGGCCCGTATCAAGCACGATCCCGTTCGTTTTAGGCCGCCCCAGCCCCACAAGAGATGTACCGGAACCGTGGATGTGAACCGGGATTTTTCGGGCGTTTGCATATGCAAGCACCCCTGAAACTTCCGCACTGTCAGCAGGCCTGGCCACCGCATAGGGCATGTGGTGGGACTCCACCTCCCAGGGCATCGTGTCCTTCGCATAGGCCAGGGCCGTCGGCCGGTCCGAAAAAGCGTTTTCCTCACCCACGATTTTTTTCAGGTCCTTGGCCAACTTCTTCAAATCAATATCCATTTAGTCTTCCTCCGCTTCAAATATCACTGAACCCGCTTTAAAGGGCCTTTTAATCAAGGACGTTCCGGCTTCCGACCCGAATAAACACAGAAATTGTAGTGCTTGAAAAAACAATCCACATCTTCAAAGCCAGACTCCCGCATCCATGTCAGCTGCTTGTCCAGGGTCGCTGGGCGGTCACAGGACATACGCTCGTAGATCGCCGAAAGCTCCCTGTTTTCGATATCTGTTCCCTCCAAATGCCGCAGCCAGCGATTCTGGTAAATCGCCTCCGTGGCCGCCGTGGCTCCCAGCGCCAGCTCGGCGTGTACGAAACATCCGCCTGGATCCAGCACATCAAAAATTCTCTGCATCAGCCGCCGCTTCCCTTCGTCGGTAAGGTGATGGATTGACATAGCCGAAGCAACCAGCAGATGACGTCCTGGCAGATCTCCCTGATCATAGTCATGTACATAGAAAGAGACATTATCATTGCCGGAAAACCGCTCCCTGGCTTTTTCGAGCATTTTTTCAGAAATATCCAAAAGATGTGCCTCGGCCTTTGGAAATTTTTCTAGGATCAACCGTGAAACCAGGCCAGTTCCAGCCCCCAGATCAAGAAACGAAAAGCGATCGCCGGATTCAAACGGAATCAGTTCCAGCAGCGTCCCGTAAAATTCGTCGAAACAGTAAATCACCTTGCGGCGATTAACATCGTATTTTAGTGCTCCTGCATCGAACAGCTTCTTTACAGTCATCTAAGAATTCCTTCATCATTCCAAAATAAAATCGATTCACCCCGCCATAATCCTAACGAGTTCGTTCACATCCTGAAGGTGCTCCAGATCGTCGATCATTGAGATCAGTTTTTTCCTTGCTTCTTCATTAAACTCAACACCGCTGTAATCGATGCATTTGTTGAATTTTTCCCTGCAGTGCTCATCACTCATCGGGTCTTCGGGGTTTCCCGGAGCCACCCGCACGGAATGGTTCAAAACGCTGCCCTCTTTCAGAGTGACTTTCATTTCGGCCTGCGAGATGTCCTTTGCCGGGATGTCTTTGTTCACCGAAACAAACACACGCTCGGCCAGCCGTTGAACCGCCGGATCCTTAATTTTATCGGTCTCGAAATCCCCTAAAAACGCATCCCCCCGGATAAATGCACACGCGGTTGTATATCCGATACTGAACTGTGCATCGACCTGCGGATTGGTGCCGATCTCGAAAGGCTTCCCCACCATCTCCGCCACCATTGATGAAACCGACACATCGATACGCTCGATCTGATCTACGGGGCCGACCCGGTCTTTCAGCTTCATCGCGGCTCCGATCGTCGAATGTGTCATCCGACAGCTCGGATAAGGCTTCAAGCTCAAATCCTTTATCGTGAAGTGCTCTCCGATCCCTTCAGTAACCGCCTCGGCATGATAATCCCCCTGTTCATAGAGGTTGTAAAAGCCGTAAGGGCCCGTCAGAAACAACCGGCTTCCGGTGATACCCCTGGCCGCCAGGTATGAAGATGTCACGCCCGCCGACGCTGCGAACCCTGGCTGCATGCGTTTGACAAGCCGGCCTTCGATTAGACCCTGGGCGTTTCCGGATGTTCGGCTGTACATCACTCCGAGTGCGTTTGACAGTTCTTCTTTCCCGAGCCCCAAGATTTTTCCGGCAGTTGCGGCTGCCCCGAAACCTCCACAGGTAGCGGTTCGAATCCAGGAAAGCGGACGGTCTATTGCAAGGCTCAGTCGGCAGATCACATCCGTGCCGAGTACCAGTGCGGTGATCAAATCCCTGCCGCTCACTTTCCCCCGGTTTTCGGCGGCAGCAAGCCCGGCGGGCAGCACATTTACGAACGCGTGCAAAGCCGATACATCGAGCGTGTCGTCAAAATCCAGTGCATGCATCATCATGCTGTTAACCAGCGCTGCAAGCGGCGGCGCAACGGAAAATCCATGCAGCAGAACAGACGATCCGTCTATGCTCCGCCAGGATCTCATCAATTCGACAGTTTCAGGGCAACCCGGAGCTTTGCCTCCCGGGAAAACCACACCCAGTGAATCCAAGACGAGCTTTTTGCAGCTTCGAACGGTTTGTTGATCCAGATCATCAAAATCGGTTTCCGCAATGTGATTTATCAACCGTTCTTCAAGAGTCGTTTCCATGGTTAAATCCCCTCGGTATTTTAATCAAGCGGCAGCTTCAGGAATTCATCGAGAAACGTACCTACGTATTCAACGATTCGTCTTATCACGGCCTCACCTTTTTCCGCAGTGGCGGCAGTGGGATCCCCCAGTGTGCCCGAATCAGTCACGTCCTGTATTTTCTGGAAAATGATCTGCACGGAACCCATAAATTCCGTTTCCCCAAGTGAATTTTTCAAATTCAAAGCACTGTTTTCCAGAGGCTTGACAGTGTCAGCCCGAATCCGGTTCTTGACCACGGTTTCCGGAGCAAATGCCATGACCGCCGATGTCATCAGTTCCCCTGAGTGCGTGAACCGCCCTTCTTCGGCCATTTGGTCTTTTACCGCACAAAGGTCGTTAGCCAGCTTCCATATGCTCAACATACCGATCCGAACCTGGTGCTCCTGGAGAATCCTGCGCGATGCAGATTCGATGGCGCAATTGTTCCCCTTGTGGGCGTTCAAAAAAACGAACCTCTTTATCCCGGCCGTGATTAGGCTTCCTGTATATTCAACCAGCACCCGTATCAAAGTTTCTGTTTCAAGTGTTATTGTTCCCGGATAAGGTAGGAACCATTTCGAATACCCGATCGGAAGCGTCGGGCCGATCAATATGCGGGAATCGCCCGTCAGACGTCTGGCGATTCCATCCGCCACGATGGTATCTGTGCCCAGCGGGAGATGAGGTCCTTCCAGTTCGGTGGAGCCCATCGGAATAACCACAACCGGGTCCCCTCCAACCGCGTCCCGGAACGCTTCCCACGACATATTTTCAATAAACAATGCTCCCATAAAAACCCTCGCCCCCGTCATGTTGAATGCTGTTTCTTCGCCCAGCCGAACGCATAATCCCTCACCTTCCCGCGTGTCCGCATTGCGAACATCAATCCGACCACCACCAGCCCGGCCAGATCACTTTTAAAACCGGGGAAAATCAAACACGCCCCTCCAAAAAACATCAGGGCGCGAAGCATGAAAGGCAGTCGGCCCCCGAGATAATTCTGGGCCGCACAGGCCAAGGCCAACACACCGAAAAAGGCGGTCACACAAACATGCGCTATCTCCCAGAAACTGCCCACCAAGAGAAGGGCATTATTGTAGACAAACATATAAGGGATTATGAAAATGACCAGAGCAAGCCGGCATGCGGTGAAAGCGGTGCGCATCATCGGAGCGTCGGCAATCCCGGCCGCCACAAAAGCGTCCGGCGCCATCGGCGGAGTGATGCCGGCGATGGTGGCAAAATAAAAAACGAACAGGTGGGCGGCCAGAGGGTATACCCCCAGCTTGATCAGCGCCGGCACCACGAGGATCGCCAGAACAATGTAAGCCGCCACCGGCGGCACCCCCATACCGAGAATGATGGATGCGACCATCGTCAGAAGCAGCAGAACGATCAGGTGACCGCCGGACATCTTGATAAGCAGCCCGGACATCATCAACCCGAGTCCCGTCAGAGTGATCATTCCCAGCACGATGCCTCCAACCGACAGAATCGCGATCACCGGAAGGGCCGTAAGTGCTCCGTCCTGAAGTCCTTTGAGTATCTGGCGGAAGGTCATCCGCCTTTTCCCACCACCTAAAATCGTGCAAAAAGGGATGGAGACGGTGGCCCAGAAAGCTGCGCGGGTGACGGAAACTCTCGAATACATCAAGAAAAACACCAGCACCGCAATGGGAATAATAAAAAACCATCCATCCCTGAATGTCTTTTTTAGCGACGGCAGCTCTTCTTTAGGCAAACCCTTCATGCCCATTTTCTGGGCTTCCAGGTCTATCATCAAGAACAGGCCCACATAATAAAGAACAGCCATCAGGCTGGCAGCCTTCATGATGGTTATATAGTTGACGCCCAAAACCTCCATGATAATGAATACCGCGCTTCCCATTATCGGGGGCATCATTAAACCGCCTGCGCTTGAAACCGTTTCCACGGCTGCTGAAAAATGCGGCTTGTAACCGCTTCGCTTCATCAACGGGATCGTAATTTGACCCGTTCCCGCCACATTAGCTGTTCCACTACCTGAAAGCATTCCGAACAGAGAAGACGCCACCACCGCGATCTTGGCCGGCCCGCCCCGTACGTAGCCGAATAACGCGAATGAAAGGTTGATGAAAAAATCCCCACCTCCGGCAGATCGCAACATGGCTCCAAACAGAATGAAAAGAAAGATGTACGTGGCCGATATCCCCGCCAGCATGCCGAAAACACCGTCGGTGGTGATGAACATGTTGTCAACGATCCTCTCGAACGGGTAATTTTTATGTGCAAAAATACCGGGAAGCATTTCTCCAAACCGCGCATAGACCATTGAAACGATGGCAATGATGGGAAACACCCACCCGAGGGTTCTGCGCGCGGCCTCGATGCACAGAAGCAGGAAAACCGTTCCCATCGCAAGCTCATAGCCAGGAGGGCTCATTCCGATTTCCCCGATCTTCTTGAACCAGGTTGCAAGCACGTAAATGCCCAGAGTAAGCGCCGTCCCTGCCACAAGGTATCCGTGCCACGAAATCTTTTCTTTTTTCCTCTGATCGAATCCGTAAAAGAGATAAACCAGCACGAGCGCAAACGTAACGTGGGTGACGCGCTGGTTCATCGCTGTGAGCTGAAAAATGCCGGTATAAAGCTGGAAGAGGCTCATCGCCACCGCTATAATCTTAACCGGTACCGGAACGTGCCTTTTAGGGGGTTCGACTCTGATCTCCATGCCACTCCTGTATTCGACATGGCCGTCGGAAGATTTCCTGCAGCTGTGCGGGAAAACCTCCAAAATCATGCCGGTCCCGGCCCTCTCCCATGGAAGAGGGAGAGGG
This sequence comes from Desulfatiglandaceae bacterium, assembly GCA_046498185.1. GTDB lineage: Bacteria > Desulfobacterota > DSM-4660 > Desulfatiglandales > Desulfatiglandaceae > CAYXDR01. Next base: position 7,697 of record JAWOBE010000135.1, read on the forward strand.
CCTGATGTCTGTGGTCAGTCCTAAAAGCGGTTGACAAACCCGCTTTGAGGACTTCTCGAGATTATAGAAACCAGGCTGGCTTCTATTCGTAGTATTGCTCTCGTTTATCCCACATGCCTTTTTCCTTGTAGTACTTGATTGCTCCGGGATGGAAGCCTACAGGCACTCCGGGGGCGCCTCGAAATGCGTTTTCGAGGGTGTACATCTTGGCCAGCGGATGAATCGCGTTCTTCTCTTCTTCGTGTTCGTAAACAGCCTTGATAACCTGGTAAACCAGATCTTCGTCCAGGTCCGTCCGGCAAAGCCACATCTGCGGTAACGTGTAAGTGTGAACGTCTTTGTCTATCCCTTCATAGATACCGCCGGGGAAAACCAACGGCACAACATTGCTGTATGCTTCCCTCAGACGTTTGAGCGCTTCCGGCTCGGTTTCGATCAAGCGGATCGGAATGTCACGGGCCAATTCCATTACGGAAGCCAGCGGCGCTCCCGCAGCTATGATTCCGGCATCTATCGTGTTGTCCCGGATTCCCCGGGTGACTTCTGAAAATGAGAGGTATTTGGGTGAAAAGTCGTCGAACGTAAGGCCCCAGCCTGTTTTCAGATGTTTCTTAGAGTAAATGTTCAATGTAGCACTTCCTGCGGGCCCGACTCCGATAGTCTTTCCCTTGAAATCCGAGATCGACCGGATCGGAGAGTCCTTACGGACGATCCAGTGCACGTCGCTGGTATGACCAACGGCGACAAGCCGTAGCTTATCGACATCCATTCCCGAGTCTTTCAAATCGCTCAACGTTCCCATGCAGGCAAGTCCCAATTCCATTTCACCGCGGATCATAAGCCTCGCGTTTTCCGTCGACGCGGCCGTCGACTCCGCCGCCACCCGCACGCCGGGAACATTATTATTTATGATCGAAGCAAAACCCGCACCCAGGAAATAATAGGTGCCGGCGGGGCTTCCTGTACCGAAGGACAAAAACTTCATCGCCGAGGCCGGCTGTGCGCTGAAAACCAGCAAAAGGGCCACAAACATCCCGGCGAACAACCTGCACCGGGTAGAGAGATTACCTGTTTTCATGATATCCTCCTTTCCTGCATCCATGATATGGTCTCGAATCACTGCATTTCTTTGACCACGATGGTAAATCCTGTAGGCAAGCCATTGAAATACATAGGAAACTCCTGAGACATTTCCTTTCCCGCCTCAATGCCTTTCACATCCCCCTTGACAGATCTCGGGTACAAGCCGCCCCCAGCCGGGCCCTCCGGCAAAAAGATATGCACCCGGTATCGTTTCGAATCGGAGGAAACATTTTTGATCGTCAACTCCATGTGGAGACGGGTCTTTCCTTTGTATTCCTTGAAATAATAAGCAATTTTGGTAATTTCAGCCGAATCGGCAACATGGTACTCAATGTTCTGTGAAATGCCCTCCTGGGCGGCTTCCGCTGTAACACCACCGATCACACACAGCGCGAAAACCAGAAAAACTGAAAAACCGACGAAGCATCGAAACTTTGTTTTCAGCATCCTCCCCCTCCTTGCTTTTAAGATTAAAATAAAATGGATCATACGGTCACTGTAACAGGTTACACTGATGTTTGATCCGCCGGTCCATATCCGGATCGCATTCGTTCGGGGCGACCCGGGAATAAGTAAGGTAAGTTTCCAGCAGATGCCGCCTGGATTTTTCATAAGCTTCGGTCGGGTTCTTCCCGCTTATGGAATTTAGGATGCTCCGGTGTTCGTCAATGAATTTTTGAATATCCTCGCGGCTCAAGCGGGTCTGTGTACGGTCGATGATGAGAGCCGAATACGACTGCGTTATCGATTCGGTTATAAAGAGGATGATGGGATTGCCGGTAATTTTTGCAACTTCGCAGTGAAACGAAACATTAATCAGCCTGGCACGTTTGCGGGATTTTCCGATCATTTCCTCGGCGGTGTCAAGCAAATCGTTCAACCTCGTTAGTTCCACCTCGCTCCGGTACTTGGCGGCTTCCTGGGCGGCCTGTGGTTCGATGTACAACCTCGCGTCTATCAGATGGGAGTAATCGATCCTGCCCATATGGATCAGATTTTGAAAACTCTTCGTAATGGCATCGGAATTGGGTTCGGCCACATACGCTCCGGCATGCACCCCCCGTTTTATTGTAATCAGCCCACTGCTTTGTAGGTTCCGGAAAGCCTCCCGGATCGTCACCCGGCTGACCTGAAACTGTTCAACAAGCTCACGCTCCGACGGGAGTTTTTCCCCGGCCTTATATGTCTCACCAAGAATCGCTTTCTTGATGGCCAATTCCACCTCCTGGGAAAGAAGAGGCTTTCTGAGTGATTTGAAATTACTCATGATTAAAAATCCTTTCACACGGAAAAATCACAGGAAAATCAAGAAGAAAAAGAAGAGCGCAGATTGAAAATCCGTAGTATGACGTCTATTGTCATACCACTTTAAAAATGTCAACTATTTTTTTAAAGGAAAGCCTGTTTATTCATTGACCTTGAACACATTCCGATGTAAAGACTCTATTTTTTCGTCTCGCCTTCGGGTTTGATAAGTTTACAAGGCAGGCCCTGGCAGGGCAATTTTTTATGACCCCTGATAGGAAAACCCCTATTAAAAAAAGCTTGACGGCGTCGTAAAACGTCCAACTGCTGCGTTACACTTCAATCTTCGTCGCTGCAGCGTGCTATATGTACGCCTGACTCCTCTGGATTCGCAAGCCTTGCATTTGGAGCTTTTTAGATGGCCATCAAAAATAAATCGACCTATAGTGTCAATAGGTTGTTAGAGCAAGATATCTAGGCAAAGAGCTAAAAGACCAAAATGAAGGAACATGGCGGCAATTAGCTTGAATCGAGAAAAGCACATGGGGGCTGCAACCCCCATGTACGCCTTTTCAACGCATTTTGATTATACTGGATTCACTTTTTATTCCCTTTCACGTCCAGGCACAAAACCCGCCTATGTGAAAAGGCGGATAGCTAGCATCCAAGGAGGCGGTTCGCGGAAACCTGCTGTCCAATGAATAAAGAAGAACGATTGATAGTCCTTACCACCAGCCTTGCTCACGGCTTTATACATGCCTACGGGCTGATCCTTCCAGCGCTTCTGCTGATGCTCGCCAGGGAGTTCGGTGTGGGAACCACGCAGATGGGTATCGCCGCAACCGTTTATGGCTTCGCTTTTGGTCTAGGAGCTGTCCCCGCCGGGGTCGTCTCAGACCGATTCGGCTCCCGCCGGGTGATTGTAGTCTCCCTGGGAGGCGCCAGCGCCTCCTCGGCCCTGATAGGGTTTGCCGGTTCATACTGGGTTTTTGTAGGAGGGCTTTTCGCGCTGGGTGCATTTTCAAGCCTGTATCATCCTTCTGCCCTTTCTCTAATCTCCAGGGGCGTCCGGCGGTCAGGCACTGGTATGGGGTACCACGGGATGGGAGGAACTTTGTTCCAGGCCCTGACTCCTATCGCCGCTGCCGCCGTGGCCGCGGCTCTGAGCTGGCGCGCGGCATTCGTAATCTTTGCGTTTCCCGGAATGTTACTCGCTTTTCTACTATACAGGGTCCGGATCTCGGAGGACAGACGGGATGGAGATGAAACGAAAAAGGGCGCCGACGTCCGCACCAAACCTATGGGACGCCCAACCAATCGACTGGTTTTATTCGTGATCTGTGGCGCAGCGCTCCTGAGCGGCGCCATCTTCAACGGCAGCGTCAATTCGTTTCTCACCGCTTTTCTCATCCTTCGGCTGAAACTGGAAATTCTTGGCTTTACGCCCGAAATAATCGGGAGCGCAGCCACCACCATAGCCCTTCTGGTGGGTGTTCTTGCCCAGTACGTGGGCGGCAGGGTCGCGGATCTGCGGCACCCGGAGTTCGTGATGGCCGCGGCCATGGGTTTGTGCGGATTTGCCGGTTTAATTATGGCGATGGTCACCGGGTGGGCGCTTGTGGTTTTCACGTTCATATTCGTCTTCGGCTACTTCTCGTCCCAGCCCGCCCAAAACGGGATCATCACGACCTATGTAGACATCTCCCGGAGAGGCCGAGTGTTCGGCTACCAGTTCTTCATCGCCTTCGGCGCCGGCTCCTTCTCCAGCAGCGCGGCGGGTTACGTGGCCGAAAAATTCTCCATAGACCGCATCTTCATCATGTTGGGTACATTCGGAATCACCGCCATGTGCCTGCTTCTCTTGCTGGGATGGACCAGCCGGAGGGCGGCCTGCCTGCGGTAACGGGGCCGGTCAGCAGAACGGCCGCAGACATCCAACATAAGATGGCCTGGACACTTACGGAATCAGCCAGGATACTGCCTGATCTTCTTCAACTTCGGCCAATGCCTGTCGTATCTCTTCACGACCTTCACCAGACGGCGCCTTGAGTGGCATCAGGGGTTTACCTCCGAAAAATCCCAGCATATCCATTGCGGCCTTTATTCCACCGGGACCGTATTTCATCACGCATTTGGTCATCGGCAACAGGATAGACTCAAGCCTTCTAGCCGTCTCAAGGTCTCCTCGCCTATAGGACTGGAGCAGATCAACCCACTGGTCTGGAAAAAGATTCGTTATAGGCATCATTCCACCTGTTATCCCCACAAAAAGACCCGCCAGAAACGTCGGAGCATTCCCGGTAAAGATAAGGAAATTAGCCCCACACACTCTCCTTAATTCGGACAGTTGTGCAATATTGCCGGTCCCGTCCTTCACTCCTTTAATATTGGGATGTTCCGCCAACTTTCCCATGAGATCTGGTCCTAGGTTCAGCCCTGTAAAACCCGGTGAGTTGTAGGGAATAATCGGGATATCGGAGGCATCAGCCACAGCCGTATAATGATCGTAAAGCGCATCGAAAGTCATTGAGGACTTAAAATAATGCGGCGGTCCGATAAGGGCGTAATCCGATCCCAGTTCCGCAGCACGCCTGGTAAGAGAGATGGTTCTCTTTGTAGATTCCAGACCCGTCCCGCTCACAAGAACCTTTTCAGACGGCATAGAATTTCGCGCCGTTTCAATCGCTGCACATCGTTCTTTATCCGTCAAAAAAACTGATTCTCCATTTGAGCCGAGGATTAACAAGCCACTTACCTTTGTTTTCATGAATTTTTCAACATTATATTTTAATTTATCAAGACTGATCTCTTCATCTTCAAATGGAGTAGATATAGGGGGTATGATCGTATACACTATTTTTCTCCTCTTTACTATTTTAGTTTTGAAATCAAGTTGAAGACTTGATTTTTCACCTTTGCCAAATCATCTTCATTAGGACGGCCGCGGATGTCACCTAGAGGGCCTCGGGTGCTCTTCTCTTCGGAACCATGAAACTCACCGATGATATAGCATTCCTCCACACTAAAACCCAGGTGTGCAAAGAATTGCCCAGCATATTTTCCAGCCGGGATCGCCTCGTCGATTCCAGTGTGCGGTCCCGAATAAGTGCAAAAAATCAATGTATATTTGCCGGGGATTTTAGGCGCACCTATCTTGAGCATATCTTTGTTACGATAAATTTTAGAGCGCGCCTGTAAATAATTGACAACTTCCTCAGGCGGATGCCATTGATGAGATGGGAAGCCCAAGCAAATTAGATCGTAATCGAACCAATCCAGATCTACAGTACCGTCTATGCCTTGCAGCTTTACTTCCACGTCGGCTTCTTTAAGGGCTTCCATTATCGTTTGTGCGATTTTTTTTGTATTCCCCGTTTTCGACCAATACAAGACCACCGCTTTCATTTTAGCCTCCTCCTTCCAACTTCCATCTAGCAGATTTCTTTCAGAGCAATTTGACGTCTTTATCATGATCTTTTTACAAAACCATTGATTGCCGAAAGATTTCAGTGGAGCAAATCACGCCCTCAGACTTATGAGCAGGCAGTTTAACCCTCGCCCGATCGACGGCACCCGTAATATCGATTTCGAAATCCGTTACAACCGGACCCTGATACCCCCTGTTATAGGTAAGCGACTCCTCTCTTAAAAGCCGATCCACCGACTCGGCCGCCCTCCGGCCGGATCCACCGCCGCATTCCCGCCGCCGATCACCAGCACATCGGCATCGATCACGTGACGGTTTCGTAAAATTACTTCTCCTTGGTTGATTTCTTTTAATTAATAGTCGTTAATTTTTTTGCTTTTCTGTAATTCCATATTGTCAAGGCAATGATCACGGGTAAACTCAAAATGTCGGTCAAACCTTCCGGAACTAGTGCCGCCACGCCTAATAATCCGAACAACAATCGTTCCACACCCGAGAGCTTTGTTAACAAAAACCCTTCCATAGCCACTGACAGGGCTATGGTACCAACTACGGCGGTGAAAAAATACCAACTCACTGCCAGCGGTTCACCGATCATCAAAAGAGCCCCGTTGTATACGAACAGGTAGGGAATGAGGAATTTTACAAACCCAAGCTTCGAAGCGATGATACCGGTTTCCATAACACGCCCTCCCGAAATAGCCGCGCCTGCATAGGCCGCCAAAGCCACCGGAGGGGTTATAGCACTCAGCAGAGATGAATAGAAGACAAACATGTGAGCGGCTATCGGCTGCACCCCAAGGTGTACCAAGGTCGGTGCCGCGATCATCGCCGCGATGATGTAAGCGGGAGCCGTTGGAATGCCCATGCCCAGGATTAGACACGATACCATGACCAAAATGAGGGCCAACGGGAATATCCCCATTGAAAGCTCCGTTACAATGGTCACAAATTTGATCCCGAGTCCCGTTACATCGAGAACACCTACCACGATTCCTGCACATCCGCAGGAAACGGCAATCACGACGCTGTTACGCGCACCCAAAACCAACGTTTCGACGAATCCCCACGGCGTAATTCGGCTTTCTTTTCTTAACATGGCAACAACAATTAGCGCGCAAATAGCAAAAAACGCGGCGCGGAAGGGGGTGAATCCGCGCACAAGTACATAGATCAATAAAATAATGGGTATAAAAAAATGGGCGCCATGTTTTAATGTCTTTAAAAAAGCGGGCACTTCGGATTTGTCCAATCCGCGCAAACCAAGTTTTAAAGCCTCTACATGGGTCGAGGCAAACAATGCTACGTAATAGAGAACGGCAGGCAAAACGGCCGCCTTGCACACCTCGAGATAAGGGATGCCTAATATCTCAGCCATGATAAATGCTGCCGCCCCCATAATTGGAGGCATGATCTGACCGCCCGCACTGGCGGCCGCCTCCACTGCACCGGCAAACTCTTTCCTATAGCCCATTCGTTTCATTAACGGTATGGTAAAGGTTCCGGTGCCGTATACATTGGCCACCGAATGGCCCGACACAGTCCCGAACAATGTACTGGCAACGATGGCAACCTTGGCAGGTCCTCCGGTAGTACGCCCCACCAAAGACATGCTGAAATCGATTATAAACTGGCCACCGCCGGTTTTTTCCAGAAAAGCTCCAAAAAGGATAAAGAGAAAAACAAAGGTCGCGGACACTCCCGTGGGGACACCAAATATTGCTTGTGGCGTCAGAAACATATGGTCTATGAAAGTTAACGGCGGCGGAGACCTGATAGTAAATGGATAAGGAAAATGAGAACCATATAATGCATATGCTATAAAAGCCGTCGCAATAACCGGAAGAGCGGCGCCGACCACCCGTCTTGCAGCTTCGAGTGTCAATATGATCATTACGATGCCCAGCACAATATCAGACTTCAATATAGGCCCATAATACCACTCCCTCCCCACGATGCGGCCATGGTGATAAAGAAGATACGCACCGATAATCAAACAGATCAACGCCAGGGGAAGATCAATAAATGCATTTTTGGAGGGAGACCACTTTTTCACAGTTGGAAAAACCAGAAAGGCCAGAGTCATCAAAGCCATCAGGTGAATGGTTCGCTGCATGTACGCTTCGACAACTCCGAAGCCGCCCGTATAAAGATGAAAAAGACTAATCCCCACTCCTACGACGAAGATCATCCCTTTTATTATCAGCAGTAATGTATGACTGCTCCGGCCTGTGTATTCTTCCGCCACGGGATCCTCCAAAAGCTGAATGTGCTATATCAAAATAGACCAGGAGACCAGGGGCGGCCGAGCCGCCCCTGGTGTCTCTTTAAGGCAGTGGAATGTTGCGGCTCTTATAGAACGCTTCAGCTGCCGGATGCAAAGGCAGCTTTAAATCTTTGGCCATGCCTTCGGCCGTAAAGTTCACAAGGGCTTTGTGATGTGAGGCATAGTCTTCGGCATTGTCCGCCAAAGCCGTTAAGATCGCCTGCACCACTTCGTCGGAAACATCAGCATTTATAACAACTTCGCCAGCGTCTGTCGGACACAAAACATCTTCGGTTATACCCTTATATGTGTTCGCCGGTATCGGGTCACGTCCAAACCCGAATTGCCCTTTGAGGTTGTCCAGATACTCATCTTCCCATTTTAAAATTTTCATATCTCGGGCGTGGGTCAAATCCATGGCCCATCCTATCTGCCTCACGCCCACTGCGAGAATACCGTCGGCGTGGCCATCCTTCACCAGATTGACGGCGTCTCCCCAGGCGACAAAATTCATTTTGCCACCCCAGCCGGCGACATCGTCCCAGGTGACTCCCTGGGCTTCGAACACATTCCGCCACATCAGCTCCGTGGTGGTTCCTTTTTGAATGGTGCACAATTTAATTGGTGGCTTTTTCTCGAAAATTTCCCCGATGCTGTCCACCGGTGCATCCTTGCTCACAATGGCGAAATAATACAGCTTGTCCTGGGTGCCGTAAAAAGCCTTTACCTTTGGCAACGGCTTGTCGAATGGCGCACGCTTGACCTCTGCGAGTGCACACATCGCCACAGTCGTGCTGCCTATATCGAGTTCGCCAGTGTTAACCCGTGGTAAATTTCCGACCCATCCTCCTGGTACCACTGAAATTTCCATTCTCGGGTAGGCATCGCGCACGACTTTGGACATCCCAGTCATCACCATATAACCGACGCCACCCACTGCACCACCGCCCGACTTGAGCACAGCAGAAATTTTCGGATCGTCTGCTGCGGCGGCGTGCCAAGGTACAGTTAATGAAAAAATAATGAGAACAGACATGCATGTGAACAAAATCCAACGACCTCTAAACTGTTTCATTTCTTACCTCCTTTTTGGCTGTTGTTTCTTTTCTTTTGCTGTCTACAGCAGTGCCATTCACTGCGGAACCAACTTTTTGCAGACTTCTACCTGAAATTACATACGAAAATCTGGTTTCCCAGTTTTCCTTCAGGCTTTCACTTTCGGTTTCCGGGAGTTAATTGAAACCTGTACCAACAGCCGTGGATAAAAAACCAAATCCATTAGTCCAAAACGTCGAACCGACACTGAACGCTTTTCCTAAGAAGAAGAAACACCTTCACCTTCCCGGTAAAAAAAGTATAGTCATTAGAAAAGGGAATCTTATGCACAGCAAGGAGGAAATTTTCTTAACTACATTTACATCTTCTAAAAGCTATATACTTTATTATATTTAAAATATTTTCATTATAATAAACATAAAATATGTATTTATAACGGGATGAAATCGCCTGGAGACCTTCATATACAGCTCGACCAACTGCCCATTAAAGGCACGATATCAATATTCGGGGATCCGAATAATAAGGATGCTGACGACGCCAAATCGCATTCGAGAATTTACAATCTCCCCATTGCTCTATCCTCTCGCGACGTTGCAGCACAACTCAAGATAAGGAATTTCAGTGAGTGTGCTTTCAGGCAAGCCCGTTCAGCGTTAGCAAACAGTCTACATCAGCACTCCCTAGAACGTGTACTAAAAAATGATTGCTCTTGTCCAAAACACGTTTTTAAGAAAAAGGCCTCTCTATGGATTTTGTGGAACAAGATCTGAAGCACCACCAACAGACCTGCCACGTGGCCACAAGGGGTTAAAGCCATTTCACCATACGTAAAATGTCAAAAATTTTCCAATCTTTTACTCTGGTGGTGCACCTTCGATTCCCAAGCGGCGATAAACCTCCGGAAGCCGCCTCCTGGCTTCCGCCTTTACCTCTTCGAACAAATGCCTTCCGTGGCTGTCCATTGCCACCGTCAACGGCCCAAAGTCTTTCACCCTGAACTGGTACAACGCCTCCGGATGCAGATGCTCCCAGTAAACGGCTTCAACCTCTTCGATCTGTTCCGTTTCCAGCGATGCCGCTCCCCCCACGATTGCCAGGTACACGGCGCCATATTTTTGCATCGCTTCTAAACTTCCTTGATAAAGACCGCCTTTTCCGATGATGGCCCTAACCCCGTACCGGGCGATCAGTTCCGGTGCAAACCGGTCCATGCGTGTGCTGGTCGTCGTGCCCACACAAATTTTCTCCCACTTATCCCCCACCTTTTTGAGACTCGGTGCAGTGTGGATGCAGGGCATGCCGGAAAGACTCACCGGAGGTTCATGATTTTGATCGAACATGTAAATCTGAGTCAGGTCCCGAATACCGAAAAGGGTCCCGTCAAAAGTGACAATGTCGCCTGCATGAAGCTCCCTAATCGTTGCCTCGGAAAATGGTGTTTGCAAATGATGCTTGGCCATGATGCCTCCTTGTACATAATACATGTCCTAAATTATATTTAGTATCCGTATTCGACGCTCCCGTCCGGAAAGATTTTCGCCCTCGCCCGACGGGCAGGCCAGCATTGTGTGTTCACGGCTACAGGATTTTGTGTGATATGTGTGTAGGCTGTCTCAATGTGAACCGCCAAAGTCGAAATATCTCCCCCAAGTCCCATAGGGCCGCGTCCCGTCGCATTGATGGCATCTTCGAGTTCGGTTTCCATCTCCGCCACCTGAGGATCGGGATTACGTTCTCCCACCGGCCGCACGATTGCTTCTTTGGCAAGGCGCATCACCAGGTCCGCCGTTCCGCCGATGCCCACACCGATGACCCCGGGCGGACATGGATTAGCACCCGAGCGAAATACTGTGTCGATCACAAACTTCTTAAGTGCTGCAATCCCATCTGCAGGGTAAAACATCTGCATCGCACTCATATTCTCCGATCCCGATCCTTTCGGCACCATTAGAATATCGAGATAGTCCACATCCGGTACATAGTCATAATAAATGACCGGCAATCCATCGCCTACAGATGTCTGGGGGTTGATCCGGGTCAGAGGATGTGTGGAACTGCCACGAAACGGAAACTCCAGAGTGGCTCGTTTAGCCCCTTCGTACAAGCACGTCTTGATCTGATAGCCGTTCCACATATAATCGGCACCGATCTTTACCATGTAAATCGGGAGTCCCGTATCCTGGCAAATCAAAGTCTTCTTTTTGTCGGATATTTCGATCGTTTTGAACATCGCCTTGAAAATTTCCCGGGCGGTGGGGTTAGATTCTTTTTCATATGCATTCTTCAGCGCCTTTCGCACATCCGGCGGTAAATCGCACAGGGCACGGATGTATAGTTCTTTAGCCGCTTCTTCGACGATTCGGTAATCTAAATCACCCATAAATTATCCTCCGCACTCCCGATACCGCCGAATCCCTCAAAACCACAACGACAAGAATCGGCGATATCGCGATGTTTATGCACTTTCGTAGAGTTTCGTCAGTACGAATTCTTCGTGACCCAGAACCTCCTGTGCCGTAAGCCGTCCGTTGCAGGTCCGCACCAGCATATCCAAAAGATTTTCGCCGGATTGATCCAGGGTAAGTTCACCACGCAGGATCGCCGAGCAATCGTAATCGATGTGCTCGACCATGTCGCTTACCGTGCGCGGATTGGCCGAAAGCTTTATCACGGGCTCGATGGGATTTCCTATGATGTTTCCCTGGCCGGTTGGGAAAAAGTGTGCCACAAAACCCCCAGCGGCCCACAGGGTAACGGCCTCGGCCGCGGCACTCGATGTGTCCATGTACCAGAGACCGGGGCCGGTGGGAGTCTCTGCTTTATCCAGGATCCCTACATAGTTTGATTTCTTCCCGATTTTCTGTAGGTTGCCGAAAGCTTTCTCCTCGATCGTGGTCAGCCCCCCGGCGATATTGCCCTTGGTCGGTTGACTTCCTGACAGATCGTCTGTTTTGTAGCGGTCTATCATTTCCGCATAGCGGTTGAACATCGCCATGAATTGCTCGCCGACTTCCGGCGTGGCGGCACGCTCCTTACAGACCATTTCGGCGCCCGTGATTTCGCTTGTCTCGCCGAACGAGCAGGTACCGCCAATCTCGACCAGCTTGTCAATGGCATTGCCAACCGTAGGATTGGAGGCCAGCCCTGAGGTCGTATCAGACTCCCCGCATTTGACGCTCACCCAAATTTCGGAGAGATCACATTCCTCGCGGCTCAGTTCGCTGGCCCAATGCATGTACTCTTTGGCTTTCCAGCAGGCCATCTCCACGGTTTTGATCTCGCCGTGGCGCTCTATCGAAAATCCTGTCACAGGCTTTCCGGTTTTTGCGATGCCTTCCACCACAACGTTGGTCCATTCCGGTTCGATCCCTATGACCACGACCGCCGCCACATTGGGATTGGAACCGGTACCGATCAGTGTTCGAAAATGCAACGCCAGATCTTCACCGAACTGAAGGCGCCCGTACGGGTGGGGTATGGCCTTGCAGCCTTTTGTATTGAAAGCCACTTTTTCACAGGCCGAATTGCTTAAATCATCCAAAGGCAGAATCAGGACGTGATTCCGGATGCCGACTCTTCCGTTTTCCCGGCGGTAGCCCATTACTTTTCGTGTAGTCATTTTCTACCACCTCCTTGTCTTGAGATTGTGAATATGGACATGCTCGCCTTTTTTGAAATCCTTAACCACTTTACCAATATCGTGACCGTATTTGATCACGCCTTCATCGGTTGAATGGTCCCTGAGGGCGATTTTATGGCCCAGGGGGATGTCCTGAAGAGCTTTCACTGTAATTTTTTCTTGAGTGTCCATGAAGAGACCCTCGGCTTCACGGCCGGCTGCGATGTCGACCGTGGCGACCCCGACCGTGTCGTCGTGTTCGTGAATCAAAAAATCCGTCATTTTGAACCTCCGTTTCTTTTGGGTTTAAGTCTTGGCCCATTCCGTCTTCCAACACACAGCGCTGATCCGTTCCACCCTCGGAGCCGGAACTGCCTGAGCGGCGAGAAGCAGTTTGGTCATTATAACTCGATGCAAACAAAGTGCCATCTATCCCTAGACATAACTATTCGATTTTTAAAGATAAGATTTTGGAGATATCAAATGACGAATCAGTCTGTGCCCAATATTCGTCTTTAAGCTTGATTTTCGGCCCGCATTTGGTATGCTTCAAAAAAATTATTGAACCGATCTTTTTGAGTAGGCCGTATGAAGTTTAACCCCATCACACGTTACCAGATACTGCTTCAAATAACGAACGCCGTTATAACCCGTACGACCAGGGAAGAGCTGTTCAAGGCTCTTGCTACGGAATTGCGGAAGCATATTCCCTATAATAGACTTAGTATAAACTTATATGATCACGAAAGCAAATCTCTCAGTTATTTCGCCACTGCCGACGGAATTGCGCCTGAGGGAATCGCGTGCAAGACAAGACGGCCCCTTTCAAAGGGCTCTGTAACCAAGATGGTTATTGAATCCGGAAGGCCTGTCATAATCGAGGATTTGACCCGCTATAGAAATCTCTCTTCTGTGGGCTCGATGGTGGATGCAGGGCTCAAAGCAACGATGGCCTTTCCATTGGTGATAAGGAGTCGGCTTCTGGGCACCATTCATTTTTCATTCGCCACGCCTCCGGAAAATATGACCGAATTGAAAGAAGTTTTATACGATATATCCCGACAGGTGGCGATCTCGGTGGACAATATGCTCGCCTACACCCGCTTGAAGGAGTTGAACACAAATCTAAAGCGCCGCAATCGTTATCTTATGTCTCAGAGCCCCGACGGAGAGGTGCCGGATGAATTCGTGTACGCATCAAAATCCATGTCAGGGATCATGGATCTGGTGGAACAGGTCGCCGAAACAGATGTATCCGTCCTGATAACCGGCGAAACCGGCACCGGCAAGGATTTGATCGCCCGCCACATCCACGAAATCAGCAGGCGTAAAGATAATCTTTTCGTCAAAATCAACTGCCCGGCTCTGGCGCCTTCTCTTTTCGAAAGTGAATTGTTCGGCCATGCGAAAGGGGCGTTCACCGGGGCGGGCAGCAGCCGGACAGGCAGGTTCGAGATGGCTGACGGCGGCACTGTTTTCCTTGACGAAGTGGGAGAGTTGCCCGCAGAGCTTCAGGCAAAGCTGCTGCACGTCATACAGGACCGCAGATTTGAAAAAGTGGGGGAGAGCCGCTCTATTTATGCCAATTTCCGGGTTATTGCTGCGACAAACAGAGATCTTGAGAAGGAAATTCAGACTGGCCGGTTCCGACAGGACCTTTTTTATAGACTGAATACCGTATCGGTTCATCTTCCTCCGTTGAGAGACAGGCCCGAGGACATTCCGCTTATTGTGCGGGCACTAACCGAGAAGCAGGCAAAAAAAATGAATCGGCCTGTTTCTGTATATACCGAAGGAGCGATGAATCGCCTTTGCGGGCATTGCTGGCCTGGAAACGGACGTGAAATCAAGAACCTGGTGACGCGGATGGTGATTTTAAAGCCGGGGACGCCGATCACCGAACGTGACATCGAAGGGCTGATTCCACCGGTCGGTGGCCCTTCTTCATCAACCAAGGTCAAGCCTTTGGTCGAGATGGAGCGGCTACATATAGAGCAGGCGCTGATCGAGACAGGAGGGGCCGTGGGAGGCCGGAACGGGGCGGCCAGACTTCTGGGTGTCCCCCGTTCCACCTTGCAGTACCGTATCAGGAAACACGGCCTGGACCCGAGAGATTATACGGTTCAATACCCACGCTGAAAGTTCGAACAATATGCCTGACGGACTGACAATTTGCTTCCGGCATCAAAGTCTGCGTTCGAGAGACATATGCGGGGGAGTTTATAACCATGCACAGGGAAGCCAGAGGGAAACGAGAGTTTAAAATTCCGGTTTTCGATTGCTGTTCATAGGGTGATTTATTGGATAATTCCGTTGACAAAAACACCACTTAGGAATTACACTCACGCGGTCTTACCTTGTGTGGCGTATATCCGGAAAATTGTATTTCCGGATGTCGCATTCATTTTTTCGAGATCTGTCCTTCCGGGGTTTTCTTGTGTTTCCGCCGGATGCTGGCGGTTTTGTTATGCGCTTTGGGATGGGCGGTGAGCGGGGGCGCGCGTTGCGCGCCTGACGAAAGAGAAAAATTATCGGACTGAAGTGAGGAATGATTTATGTCAGTAAAACCAACGGGCTCTGTGATGGTAGCGGGCGGCGGGATTGCCGGGATGCAGGCGGCGCTGGATCTTGCTGATTCGGGCTATTATGTACATCTGGTCGAGAAGTCGCCTGCTATCGGCGGGGTGATGAGCGAGCTGGACAAGACGTTTCCGACCAACGATTGTGCCATGTGAATCATCTCACCCAAACTGGTCGAGGTCGGCCGGCATCTTAACATAGAGCTGCTCACCAATACGCAGGTGGAGGCCCTTGAAGGGGAAGAGGGAAATTTTACAGCCACCATAACGGAAAATCCGAGATACATTGATATAGATAAATGCACAAGCTGCGGAGAATGTGCAAAAGTCTGCCCGGTGGAAGTGCCGAGTGAGC
>JAWOBE010000145.1:0-13891 GCA_046498185.1 Desulfatiglandaceae bacterium
GGACGACATGCAGCAGCCGTACCTGATCTTAATCTTTTCAGCGTCCGCCTTAGGCGTCCTGAGCCCTACTGAAAGGTCATAGGTGAGATTGTCTCCTCCAAGGGCCAGAACCGACGTATGCCTTATCGATCCCCTGGAGAACACCGCCATGTCAGTCGTACCACCCCCGAAATCCAGCAGCGCCGCCCCGAGCGTCCGCTCCTCCGTGCTCAGGACCGCTTCACTCGAGGCCAGCGACTGAAGGACGATGTCACACACATCGAGCCCGGCCCGGTTCGCGCATTTGATTATGTTCTGCGCGGACGTCACCGCGCCGGTGACGATATGCACGTTCGCCTCCAGCCGGGTTCCTGACATCCCCAGTGGATCCGTTATCCCGTCCTGGTCGTCGACGATAAATTCCTGCACCAGGGTATGGATCACCTCCCGATCCATCGGTATAGCGACCGCGCTGGCCGCCTCGATCACTCTTTCTATATCTTTGCGGGTTATTTCCTTTCCTTTTAATGGAATCACGCCTGGATAGGTAAATCCCTTGACATGCCCGCCTGCAATGCCTGTATAGGCCTCCCTGACTTCGCAACCGGCCATGGTTTCGGCTTCTTCAACCGCTTCCTTTATGGAGTTGACGGTGCTTTCTATATTGATTACGACACCTTTTCTGAGGCCCTCGGAGGGATGGCTTCCCATGCCTATAATTTCAATCCCGTCCGGTTGAATTTCGCCGACTACTGCACATATTTTTGTGGTGCCGATATCGAGCCCTACAATTATTTTTCCAGACATAATCCCCTCATTTAAGGTTTCCAGCTTAAACCTGGTCACGCTTTACAGCCGGAATCAACCGCTTATCATCGAAACCACTGCGCCGTCTTTCTGATTGAGATCTATCGCGGCTACACGCCCGAGCTTTCCGTCATCCCGGAGATGAGAAACCAGCCGCTCCAACCCTGGTATTTTTCCCTCTAAATCCCTCCACGCCGTTTTTATCTCGGCATCGAGATGCTCGAAATAAAGCGATGCATAACCTTCGGCACCCATGTGAACCTCCGAGAGCCCCTCCACGGACCACGGCGCCTCCCGCCGACCCAGGCAATCGATAATGTGGGCGGCCTGCCTGAGTTGTTCACGGGCTTCACCCGCAAGCGTCGATACTCCCGTTACCACCGGAAAATCCAGGGATTCATACAAATCCACGGCTTTGAAAATCCTCCCCTTTGTATTCATGTAAAACACCCGGTCCATCAGGACCACCGCCACCGGAACCTCCTTTTCGACCGTGACATGAAGACTATGGGGGAAACGCCTCTCCACCCGTGCATTGCAAATCCAGGGATGGGTTTCAAATATCCTTTTCAACTCGCCGAGACTCAGCTCCAAAAGGCTTACATTTCCGGTCAATCCGGCCCCTGAAATCAATTCTTGTTTAAAATTTTCATCAACACCTTCGATATCTATATTGGTCAACATCATATGAGGGGATTCCAGAACATAATGATATCCCCATATGAAAAGCAGGCTGAGCACGGCCACTCCGGAAACGAAAATCCCGGTGCGGATAAACACCACCCAACCTCTCCGAATCCATCCCCTCAACCAGGAAAGCCTGCGGTTCTTTTTCGATTTTTTAACTCGACTGACGCTTTTTTCAGACGCCATCAACGCTCTCCGACAACACGAATTTCAAGTTCAAGCTCGATCCCGGCCGATTCGTACACTTTCCGCCTCGCGATCTCCACGAGCCTGAGCACATCGTCCGAACCTGCCCCGCCGGTGTTCACTATGAAATTTCCATGCACACCGGAAATCATCGCACCTCCGATTCGTTCCCCCTTGAGTCCGGCTGCCTCTATTAATGCACCTGCGTAGTGGCCGGGGGGGTTTTTGAAAACCGATCCGGCGCTCCTCATCCAAAGCGGTTGATTCTCTTTTCGCAGCCGGCCGTATTGAGCCACGGCGTCGGCTACTTCGGCATGTCCTGCACGTGTGACATGAAAAACCACCCTTGCTATCACGTTGCCCGGCATAATGTTCGAGCAACGGTATCCGAATGAAAGACTGCTTTTGCGATAAACAACCAGATTACCTTCGGGCGACAGGACGTGAACTTCGCTTACCGCCTGCCCCGTTTCATGTCCAAAAGCCCCGGCGTTCATTGCAACCGCACCGCCTACTGTGCCCGGAATCCAGGCCAAAAATTCCAGGCCACCTAAACCTTGGTCGCTGCACCTTGAGACCAGGGCGGAAATCGAAAGTCCTGCTCCAGTTGTTACAGACGGGCCGTTCACCCCTTCCTCGAATGTGAACCCTGAAATTCCACGGCCGATAACCACCACTACCCCGTCAAAACCTTTATCTTTAAACAGTAGATTGCTGCCGTTACCGATCACGATGTACGGGATGGACTCCCGGTGCAAAAAGGCGAGCACCGGCGAAAGACTCTGGAGGTCAGTCGGTTCGTAGAGACATTCCGCGGGGCCGCCTATCCCGATGGTTGTATACCGCGCAAGTGGCCGGTCGAAATAAAACCCACCCACGGCAATATCGGCCAAAGCCTTTTTCTGCGCCTTCTTCATGCCCCCGATCGCCTTTCGATCTCCTTAAGAAGCTTTTCGCACACACGGTGTATGTCTCCGGCTCCCAATGTTAAAACCAGGTCACCGGCCCGCACCACTTCGGTGAGTATCGAAAAAAGCTCCTCATTGTCGGCTGCAACCATCACGTGTCTGTGCCCATGCTCCTTGATGCCGTTCGCCAGGCTGTTTGAATCCACGTTTTCAATCGGCTTTTCCCCTGCGGCATAAATCGGAGCGATGATTAGAAGATCTGCCTCGTTGAAACTCAATACGAAACGGTCATAAAGATCCACCGTCCTTGAATACCGGTGAGGCTGGAAAACACCGACAAGTCTCCTGTCCGGCCAGCATTGCCTTGCGGTCTTCAAAACAGCTGCGATTTCGGTCGGATGATGCCCGTAATCATCCAGCACCAGGACTCCCGCCTTTTCTCCCTTCACCTGGAACCGCCTTTCCAGCCCTCCCAGGTCCGCCAACCCCCTACCAATGACATCCATTCCGAGATCCAAAACGAGGCCGACACCGGTGGCCGCCAGAGCGTTCAATACATGATGCTCACCCGGTATTCCGGCCTTTACCCTTCCGAGCGGCATGCCCATGTGCACCACTTCAAAACTGCTCCCCGTCCTGTCGCCTATGACATTTCTTGCCTGAAGATCAGCCTGTGAACTCATCCCGTATGTTAAAAATTTCTTACGGAGCCTGGGGATGATCCTCTGAATTTCCTCATTGTCCAAACACAATATCGCAGTGCCGTAAAATGGGAGCTTGTTGATGAAATCTATGAAAGTGTTACGAACGCGGTCCATGCTTCCATAATGGTTCATATGCTCCCGGTCGATGTTGGTCACAACGGCGATCGTGGGGGACAGAACCATAAAAGAACCATCACTTTCGTCAGCCTCGGCAACCAGTATTTCCCCCTGCCCCAGTTTCGCGTTCGACCCACCCCAAATATCCAGACGCCCCCCGATAACAACGGTAGGATCCAGGCCGGCGCAGTTCAAAACAGAAGCCACCATGGAAGTAGTGGTTGTCTTGCCATGAGCGCCCGCGACCGCAACGCCGTATTTCAGTCGCATCAATTCGGCGAGCATTTCCGCTCTTGGAATCACCGGCACAGCCCTTTCGGCGGCCTCCAGCAATTCCACGTTGTCTGGCCGAACCGCAGAGGAATAAACCACCACATCGGCGTCTGCGACATACTCCCTTTCGTGACCTATGGCTATTTCCCCACCCTTTGCGGCAAGGGCCTCCGTAACACGGCTTGCCTTCAGATCGGACCCGCTCACCCGGTAACCGAGATTTATCAGCAATTCCGCGATACCACTCATCCCTATGCCGCCGACGCCGACCAAGTGGATATGCCGCACTTTTCCGAAATGGGTCATAGGATTATTCCTCTTTCTCCCGCTACTGCCTCGATCTCATCCACGATCACCGACGCAGCCCCCGGTCGCGCGGTGGTACGGGCCGCCGTTCCCATACGGGCCAGATTGTCTGCGTCTCCGATCAACTCTTCTATCGCCAATGCCAGACTTGTTCCGTCTAAATCCTGCTGAAGTATGATCCTGGCGCCCCCGGCCGACGCGAGGCTTTCAGCATTGGCCTTCTGATGCTGGTCCGCCGCGAATGGATACGGAATGAGGATGGCGGGCCTGCCTGCAGCGGCTAATTCAAAAATCGTCGTGGCCCCGGCCCTTCCGACAACGAGATCGGCACGCCGGTAAGCGTCGGCCATATCATCAATAAACCGGTGTAATTCACCGTCAAGCCCCTGTTCGTTGTATCGCTCGGCGATCCTTTCATAATCCGCCTCTCCGGTCTGGTGGATCACGGCCGGCAGTATGCCTCGTTTTTTCAGTGCGGCCAGAGAATCCACAACAGCGTCGTTGACAGGGCGAGATCCGAGGCTTCCTCCCACGACCAGCAACGTAAATCGATCGGCCGGGAACGGTACTTTTTCCCCTATGGTGAAAAATTCATCTCTAACCGGGTTTCCGGTGACCACGATTTTACCGCCCGGGAACCTCGAGGCGCTGTCTTCGAAAGATATACACACCCTGTCCACCAATCTGCACAAAAGCCTGTTGGTAAGTCCGGGAAACGAATTCTGCTCATGAATAAGGCTCGCGACCCCGCTCACCCTTGCCGCCACGCATACCGGGCCGGAAGAATAACCACCCATCCCTATTACACAGGCCGGGCTGGTTTCGGCCAGCAACCTCCGTGCCTGGAAAAAACTTACCGGCAGGCACGAAAAAGCCTTCATTTTTTTCGTCCAGCCCTTACCTTTGATCCCTTCAACCGATATATGCCTGACTTCGAAACCATGCCGGTTGAGAATATCGGACTCCATTCTGCGGTGCCCCACCGCAAACAAGATCCTGCAGCGCGGGAACCGGGATTTAAGCTCGCGGCACACCGCAATGCCGGGGAATAGATGCCCTCCCGTGCCGCCTCCTGCAATTATAAAAGTAGTCGAATGCATTTATTTCCCCTATGCCCCCTAACGTCTCTTTGTCTCAGAAGAAATGCGCAGCAGGATTCCGATTACGAATAGATTTATAACCAACGATGATCCGCCGTAGCTCATAAGTGGAAGAGTCAATCCCTTGGTCGGAAGAAGGCTGGTCACGACACCCATGTTTATCAACACCTGCAAGCCAAGCATTGTTACTAACCCGAGAGCAAGGTAGCTACTGAATACATCACGTGAATCCAGACCCGCCTTGAATCCGCGTACCAGCAAAACCGCAAACAAAACAACGATCAACGTAACACCCGCAAAGCCTGCTTCTTCCGCGGCAACAGCCAAAATGAAATCCGTATGAGGTTCAGGCAGATAAAATAGTTTCTGTTTGCTGCCGCCGAAACCGGCCCCGAAAATACCGCCTGAACCGAATGCCATGAACGAGTGAATAATCTGAAACCCGATTCCTTCCGGATGCTTCCACGGATCCCAGAACGCCATCAACCTGTCCATTCGGTAAGAAGCCTGATAGATACCCCATACGAGAAACGGCACACCCATTAATGTTATACCCACCAGGTGCCATATCCTGGCTCCGCCGATAAAAAGCAGAGTCATAACCCAGCATCCGATTATCACCGCGGTACCCAGGTCCGGTTGCAACAGGATCAATCCGATGAACGCGCCGGCCATCATCAGGTGAGGGAACACTCCTTTTGAAAAAGTCCCCATCAGCTCGCTTTTTTTGGACATCGAATAGGCCATATACACCGCGAGAGTAAATTTCAACGCTTCGGAGGGCTGAAAATTGAATAAGCCCAAATCCAACCATCTGCATGCGCCTTTGACGTTCACGCCCATACTCGGAATAAAAAGCAAAAGAAGCATCACAAAACTTGCGATCAGCAAAAAATAAACCAGCTTTCCATATAACCTGGGAGGAATATTTTTCCCGGCGATCAAGGCCAATATACCCACCAGCGCAAAGGACACCTGCCGCTTTAAATAATAAAGGCTGTCCGACCTGTATTCGCTTCCCAGTGGAGAACTTGCACTGAAAACGAAGACCAGCCCCAGCGCCACCAAAAGCAACGTGGGAATGAGAATCAACAAATCGTAGCCCGGCGCGGCGGTGGCCTTTTTACCCATTGGCAATCCTTTCCACTGCAGCCGCGAAGGCGCTACCTCTCTGTGCATAATCTTTAAACATATCAAAGCTCGAACAGGCTGGAGCCAGCAACACGGCATCTCCTGGAACCGCCGATGCTACAGCCTTTTTCACCGCCTCCTCCATATCGACAGCGGTTTCAAAAGGAATCAACCCCTTAAATGCTTTCGCCAAAAGGCGCTTCGATTCTCCGATAAAAACCGCGGCCTTTACCTTGCCTTTGGCCGCTTCGACCAGCGGACCGTAGCCTTCTCCCTTACCGCGCCCCCCGGCGATCAGGATCACCGGGCGGTCGATGCCGGAAACAGCGCTTGCTGCTGCTGCTGCATTCGTGGCCTTGGAATCATCATAAAATGCAACACCCCGTTGTTCGCAAACCAGTTCCATGCGGTGAGGCAAACCCTCGAATCGGTCCACGGCCCGCTGGATCGAGGGTGCGTCAACTGCGGCCAAACGCGCGACCAGCGCGGAAGCAATGATATTTTCAATGTTGTGACGTCCGACAAGACGTGCCCGCGCAATTGAAATTTCCACGGCCTCTTCATCTTCAACGGTTTTCACAACAACTCGTCCATCCTGGAAATAAGCCTGCCGCCCAGGATAACCGCTGACGCCAAAACTGAATTTTTTCACCCCCTGCGGCGGGCTGACCGCAGCCAGCATCGGATCTTCGTCGTTAACGACAAGGCTGTGTCCTTCGCTCTGGCAGGCGAAAATGCGCATTTTGGAACTGACATAAGCCTGGTAGTCAGGATATCTGTCCAAGTGGTCAGGCGTTATATTCAAAATTACCGAAATATAAGGCCGAAAAAACTCTACGGTATCAAGCTGAAAGCTGCTCACTTCCAGCACGGCCCAATCCGGCTCTGCGCCGGAAGCAGCCAATGCCGACAACGGCGTTCCGAGGTTTCCTCCAACGAAAACATCGCAGCCTCCTTCGGCCAACATGGCTCCTATCAATGAGGTCACTGTCGATTTTCCGTTCGTTCCGGTCACCGCTATTATCGGCGAGTGGACAAAACGAGAGGCTAGTTCCATTTCTCCAAGTACCGGAATCCCTAGACTTCTGGCATGTTTCAAAGCAGGTATATCCAGCGGGATCCCGGGGCTTATCACGATCAGATCGACATTTTCCACCTGGCTTTTCCGGTGGAAACCGGTTTCAACCGATACCCCGAGACCAGCCATCTCGCTACAAACTCCAGGGTCAAGCAATTCCATCTCACGGCTGTCCACGATGCGCACCACCGCCCCCAGCGAAGCCAGCCACCGGGCCGCCCAGCTGCCGGAAATCCCCAGCCCGAAGACAAGCACCTTGTTTTGACCAAGATCGAACGTCAATTAATTAACGCCGCCTTTCACACTACCTTAGCTTCAGCGTCCCTATCGACATCAACGCAAGCACAATCGCAATAATCCAAAACCTCACGATTACTTTCGGCTCCGGCCACCCCTTGAGTTCAAAATGATGGTGGATCGGCGCCATTCGAAATATCCGTCGGCCGCCGCTGAGCTTGAAATAGAGAACCTGGAAAATCACCGACAGCGCCTCGAAAACAAAAAGTCCTCCAACCAGTGCAAGAACCACTTCCTGCTTCGTTATTACCGCTATGGTTCCCAGAACCGCACCGAGCGGTAGAGAGCCGACATCTCCCATAAAGACCTCGGCGGGATAGGCGTTATACCAGAGGAAACCCAGGCCCGCCCCCACAGCCGCCCCGCAGACGATGCTCAACTCTCCTGCTCCGGCTATATATGGAATCTGCAGGTATGAAGCGATTTTGACGTTTCCGGAAAAATATGCGAAAGCCACGTAGCTGCCGAATGCAACGATCAGTGGACTGATCGCGAGACCGTCCAGACCGTCGGTGAGATTCACCGCATTTGAAGCGCCTACGATGATGAACATTGAAAGCAAAACGTATCCCGCTCCCAGGTCAGGTGCGAAATTCTTGAAAAAAGGAACGTTCAGATGCAAATCGAATCCGGGATGGACATAAAGAACAAGTGAAACGAGAAAAGCCGCAAGTATTTGAAACGCCAGCTTATATTTACCTCCAAGCCCCCTGCCCGCCTTGCCGGAAACCTTTAGATAGTCGTCAAGAAACCCTATGCCGCCGAAAGCCAGTGTCACGAACACCACGAGCCATACGTAGATATTGTTCGGATCGGCCCATAAAAAAACCGAGGCAAGAACCGCCGGCAGTATGAGACATCCTCCCATCGTTGGGGTTCCCTTTTTGGAAAGATGACTGGCCGGTCCGTCATCACGGATCTTTTCCCCTATCTGCTTTTCGTGCAGTATACGGATCGCCCGGCCTCCGAGCAGCAGACATAGGCATAGAGAGGTCAGAGAAGCCAGTATCGTTCTGAACGTAAGGTAGCGGAATACGTTCAGCAAAGATAGGTCTTGTTGAAAAAACTGGAATAATTTGAACAACATATCTCTAAACCTCTCTGGATGTCATCCGGAAACGTCGGTCTCCCTCAAAACCGCGACCACGCGTTCCATGCCGGCAGACCGGGAACCTTTGATAAAAACCACATCCCCTGGTCTTGCAGCCTCCTTGATACTCAAAGCCATCACCCGATGCGAATCCGAAACGCTTATTTCCTCAGCCTGCATCCCCGCCTGCGCGGCCCCCTCGGCCATCTCGGAAGCATGAACGCCCATGGCCCAAAAACGGGCCGCCCCTGAAGCCGCTACAAATCTTCCGGCATCCAGGTGAGCGGCAGCTGTCCCATCGCCGAGTTCCGCCATGGTCCCCAGACCTACCAGTAACCTGGATGCCATACCCACAAGTGCCGCAGCGCTCTGCAAAGCAGCTTTAAGCGAAGATGGATTTGCATTGTAAGAATCGTCCACCAGCACGAATCCACCGGGCGGCCGGTGAATGGCGAATCTTCCTTTCAAAGGCGAAAACCTTTCCAAGGCATAGACCGCCCTCTCGGGGGAAGCCCCGGCGGTCACTCCCAGGGCCGTAGCAGCCAGTGCATTCATAACCTGGTGTGTGCCCGCGGCCCGAAGCATCACCGGGTAAGTCTTCCCGCAATAAACCAGGAGGAATCGGACACCCTCAACTCCCAGGTTTTCTACCTCCAACGCACGAAACCGGTTCCCCTCGCCCAGCCCGAAAGTTATTACATCTCTACGGGTTTCAGAGACACGCCGCATCAATTCAGGATCGTCTCCGTTTATCACCAGAGGGGATCCGGGCCGCAACCCATCGGCCAGTTCCCATTTCGCCAAAGCTATGCCTGATAGACTCCCCAGCCCCTCGAGATGGGCCATTCCCACATTCGTGATCAGGCCGAGATCAGGCGCAGCAATTTTTGTCAAAACCGCTATCTCACCAGGCCTGTTCATGCCCATTTCGATCACCGCCAATTCGTGCTTCGGTTGAATTCTCAAAAGAGTCAACGGAACGCCTATCAAATTGTTTAAATTTCCCTCGGTCTTCAATGTGGGGCCGAGGGTTTCGAACACCAGTGAGGCCATCTCCTTGGTTGTAGTCTTCCCAGCACTTCCGGTGATCGCCGCCACCGTTAAATGATGCCGTCCCCGCCACCAGCGTGCGACCGAGCCAAGAGCCTCCAGCGGATCATTGACCGCGATAACAGTACCTTCTCCACCTATAGAGCCGGCCCGATCGCCGCGGACAACCACACCTGAAGCCCCGGCCGAAAGCGCCTTTTCGACGAATGCATGCCCATCGAAACGCAGACCGGAAAGCGCGAAAAACAATTCACCAAACTTGAGATTCCTGGAATCGGTGGAAACCCCTGAAACCGCTCGGAGGCCTGTCCCGCGAACCACCACCCCACCGCAGGCAGCGGCGATTTCGTTCACCGTCACGCTGCTCCATGATGAATTCATCGGGCCAATCCTCCGGCGGCCTGAGCCGCCACCAACCTGTCGTCGAAGGGCCTTCGAACACCGTCCCTCTCCTGATACCCTTCGTGGCCTTTGCCCGCGATAAGAACCAGATCCCCCGCATGAGCGGCCCGTATTGAAGCAGCAATTGCGGCGCCGCGATCCAGCTCGATCGTATACCCCCGACCCCGTTCTGATAACGGATCGGACAACCTTTGCATTCCTTCTGCTGTAACACCGGTTTCGATCTGCGCCGCGATAGCCGCCGGATCTTCCGTGCGGGGGTTGTCCGAAGTAATAAAAACTACATCGCTCATCTCAGCCGCGATTCGGCCCATTTCGGCCCTCTTGCCGGGGTCCCTGTCCCCTCCACACCCGAAGACGGTTATCAGCCTCCCCGAAACCAGGTCTTTTACAGCCTCGATCGCCTTCAACAAGGCATCCGGGCTGTGAGCGTAATCAACCAGAATCGTAATGGACTTCCGGTTTGGGATCCGCTCCAGACGCCCCGGGACACCTTTCACCGAATAGATTCCCGCCAACACCCGCGCAGGATCAAATCCGAAGGAAATCCCCGCCGCGGCAGCAGCCATTACATTGTAAACGTTGAAAGTTCCGACAAGGCCCGAGGCAACCTCAATTTCCCCGGCCCGCGTCAAAAGCCTCGTGGAAAGGCCCTTTTCCGTGAGCCTGGTTTCCACTGCACGAACATCGCATTTTTCTTCGAAACCGTAGGTGACCACCCGTGCACCGGTTCGCCCGGCAAGCTTCTTTCCCACTGGATCATCTCCATTGATGACCGCCACAGCATCCTGACCGAGATTCTCGAAAAGAATCGCCTTTGCATCGAAATAATCATCCATCGTCCGGTGATAATCCAAATGATCCCTGGACAGGTTTGTAAACACCGCGCCGCTGAAACGGCATGCCCGGACCCTCTGCTGCACCAAGGCATGCGAAGAGACTTCCATCACCACATCGCTGACCCCTTTTCCGGCCATCGTGCGCATGATGCTCATCAATTCCAGCGGTTCAGGGGTCGTGGCGCTACAATTATGAATTTCATCTCCTATCCGCCAGTTGATCGTACCTATAACCCCGGTGGTCCTTCCAGCGGCGGCAAGCACAGCCTCAAGCAAATAGCTTGTGGTGGTTTTTCCGTTGGTCCCGGTTATCGCCCAAATATTCATCCGTTCACTCGGCCGCCCGTACCAGCAGGCCGCCATTTCAGCCAAAGCGCAACGGGAATCAGAAACCCGCACCATCGCCGGAACACTATCGAACCCATTCAAGAAATCCTTGCATTGAACGACCACTGCCGCCGCACCCCGCTCAACCGCCCCGGAGATGAAGTCGTGTCCATCGGCATTCGTCCCTTTCAACGCGACAAAAAGCCATCCCGGTTCGACTTTTCTCGAGTCGAAAGCTATTCCGCGGATTTCGATGCGGTCGTCGCCCTCAAAATCCAGAATATCCAGGGATGTCAGCAGTTCAGAAAGAAGCATTTTATTACCAGATCATCTCTTTTATATTTCGGAATCAAGCCGGTGATTCGAACTGTACTTTTACAGTTATTCCCTTTTCGATTGGAGTTCCGGGGGAAGGCTCCTGGGATACGGCGAAGCCGCTTCCTTCGACTTCCACCAGCACCCCCAACTCTCGCGTACGGGTAAAAACTTCTCTCAAGCCCATACCGCAAAAATCCGGCATTGCCCCGGCGGTTATATTCTGTTCGCGCAGAGCTGATGCGATGCTCTGAATCTTCGCCAGCGTCTCCTGATTCCAAACCGGCTCCTGCCTACCTATCGATCCGGCCATATGGGTTCCCGGGCTTACCCTCAAATGGGCCAGCGCCCATGAACCGACCTCTTTGAATACCGGAGCGGAAACAACGCCCCCGTAATAAGATCCTTTGGGTTCGTCTATAGCGACCGCAATCAGGAGCTTTGGGGTGTCCAGCGGTGTAAACCCGACGAAGGTGGACATATATTTTCTCTTTGAATACATTTTGGTTTTAGGGTCCACTTTTTGTGAAGTGCCGGTTTTACCTGCAACGCAGTAGCCGTCTATTGCGGCCTGGGGAGCCGTACCTTCAGAAGAAACCACGCCTTCCAGGATAGCCGAAACGGTTCTGGCGACCGGCTGAGAAACGACCCTTCGAACCACCCGGGGCCTGTTTTCAAAAACAATGTTCCCGTCTTCATCAACGATCCGTGCCACCACGTAGGGCTTCATAAGCGTCCCTCCGTTGGCCAGGGACGCCATTCCCACTGCGAGCTGCAGGATGGTAGCGGTCATCCCCTGGCCGAAACACAACGTCGCTTGCTCGATTGCACGCTTGCTGTCAGCTCCACGAACGAATCCATTGCGTTCTCCCAGGATTCCGATGCCGGTGCCGGTGCCGAACCCGAATTTTTCAAGATATCGCACAACGCTTCTATGCCCGAGAGTTCTACCCAGTTTGATCGCGCCGATGTTGCTCGAGCGAATGACAACCTGTGCCGCAGTCAAAGTTTCGTGGTCATGAGTGTCGTGCACGATGTGGCGACCGACCCTGTAGGAACCTCGCTCGCAGTAAAAGGGGGTCGACGGAGTCACGACACTTTCATTTAAAGCGGCGGCAAGGATAAACGGCTTTATCGTGGATCCCGGTTCAAAAACGTCTGTGACCACCCTGTTTCTCCATTCCGATGGGCTGTGCCTCCCGAATGAATTAGGATTGTATTCAGGCACGGTGGCCATCGCCAGGATCTCACCGCTCTGTGGGTCAAGAACCACGCAGGTTCCGGCCTTCGCCTCAGAAGCCTCCACCGCGGCACGAAGTGCGGTCTGGGCCTTGTACTGTATTCCATCGTCGATCGTTAAATACAGGTCATGACGTTTACGCCCCGTATTATCCGGGCGGCTGACGGCGAAAGTCCTTCGTCTGGCGTCCCTCATCTGAAGTAGTGTTTCCTGGGGTCCCCTAAGGTAATCATCATATTTTTTTTCCAGACCTTCGAGCCCTTTCCCATCACTTCCAACAAAGCCAATCAAGTGCCCCCCGATTTCCTTTCCGGGGAAAAACCGCTTTGTTTCTGAAATTACACCTATTCCACTGAGATTCAGATCTTGTACGAGCCCTGCGGTATAGGCCGGGATTTTTCTCTTTATCCAGACGAAGCGACCGCCCCTTTCGAGCAACCTGCGCACATCCTTTTCGGGTTCTTCAAGAGTGCGGCTCACCTCACGGGCTGTTTTGTCCCGGTCCTGAATATACAAAGGATCGGCGTATATGGATTTTACATCCACGCTCACGGCCAGTTCATGGCCGTCACGGTCATAGATAGAGCCTCTTGATGAGGGAAGCTTTACCACTCCTTCTATGCCATTCGCCGCTATCTGCCTAAGCCTGGGGCCTTCGATGACCTGTAACTGGAACGCACGCGCCAGCACTATGCCGAACCCAGTCAGCATCATGCACGCGACGGCATATACCCGTATGCGAATCCACTTTTTGCGGCTCACTTTCATGGTAGTACTATAACCTGGTCCCTAGTAGCCCACTTCATGTCAAGCGCCTCTATAGCCACACGCTCCAGGCGTTCGGACGACTTCAAATACGCCAGCTCCACTTTCAGCTGCTTATTTATATTGAGCAGCTGTCTTTCTTCGCTTTTAAGCCGGCTTATACTGTATCCAAGCTGGGTTCCTTCAAAATTGGACCAAACATAACCGATGCTGCAGGTCATAAAAATAATCACGGACACAACCACCACTAAAAGCTGCCTGGCGGTTAACCTGACCGGCGACGACTTGAT
>JAWOBE010000007.1:0-9271 GCA_046498185.1 Desulfatiglandaceae bacterium
TGTGGAGGCATCCGAAGCTTTCAAGCTCATCAGCAACATGGTCGGCATGACCAATGTGGCTGTTCTTGGAGAAGGCATTCGTTTGGGTGAAAAAGCAGGTATAGCCCCGAAGCTTATGGCGGAACTGCTTGAAGAAACCGGAGGCAAGAGCTTTCAATCGGCGTTGCGGGCGCCGTGGATCGCCGCGGGCGACTTCGCTCCCCGTTTCGGTTTGGACCTGGCTCTCAAAGACGTGCGTCTCGGATGTAATATGGCGGATGAAATGGGCATGGATCCCAAAGTGATAAAAGATGCTTTTGCTTACTTTCGTCAGGCGAGTGAGGCGGGTTTCGGTGCTGAAGACTGCAATGCCGTTTACAAGGTCATTAAATAGAGCGGATCATGATGATTATTGATAGGCTGTTTTCCCTGGAAGGAAAAATTGCGTTGGTTACGGGAGCCAGCTCGGGAATCGGCCGAGGCATGGCGTCTGACTTAGCTTCCGCCGGTGCCGTGGTCGTTCTCGTGGCCCGGCGTGAGGCACCTTTAAAAGATGCCGTTGACCGAATCGTGAACGCTGGCGGCAAGGCGGCGATGGTCACAGCTGATTTGGAACGCGTGAAAGATCTTCCGAATCTGGCGGATAAGGCGATTTCCTTGTTCGGCCACCCTGATATTCTGGTCAACGCAGCCGGTGTGAATTTGAGGGAGCCGTGGGATGCGATTTCGTTGGACAGCTGGCACAAAACCTTGAATGTGAATTTGACCGTGCCTTTTTTTCTTGCCCGGTTGCTGATACCCGGCATGAAAGAGAAAGGATGGGGGAAAATTATAAATATTGCATCCTTGCAGTCGGTCCGGGCGTTTCCAAATAGCTGCGCCTACGGTGCATCCAAAGGCGGAATCATGCAGTTGACCCGGGCAATGGCTGAGTCTTGGTCTTCCAATGGCAGCGGAATTACATGCAATGCCATTGCTCCCGGCTTTTTCAAAACAGGACTCACAGCGCCGCTTTATGAAGACGATAATGTCATCAAAGCCCTTGCGAGGCAGACCATCATCGGGCGAACAGGAGAAGTTAAGGATATAAGTGGCTTAGCTATATTCCTGGCTTCCAATGCCTCGGACTACATAACAGGCCAGACAATCTTTCTTGACGGTGGTTGGTCCGCGAAATAATAATCGCTGGCGGTTCTGGTTTGTCTGTGGGAGCGATTTGTAATCGCGATATTCCTGCAGCTGCGGGCCAAGCCAAAATTTCATTTCGGCACTCCATGAACCAAAGGAATTAGGCGCTGTAGGAGTGTCGAAACGAAGTTTTGACGTGATGCATCGTTGCGGACCAGATCGCGGTAGAAAATCGCTCCCACAGCTTGAAATTGCTTGTGAAAACTGCAGAGTGGCCGATGCCCACAATGGATACGAATATAAGGCTACGATAATAATGACGATCACCATAACGGAATTGAGTCAAATTTTAGGCGTCAGCCGAACAACCATATCACGGGTTCTTAACAAGCCCGAACTGGTTAAAAGGGAAACCCGTGAAAAAATTCTCAAAGGGCTGCATGAACACAATTACGTATACAACGCGCTTGCAGGCGGGCTCACCAAGAAACGCACATCAACCATAGGTGTCATGCTGCCGACGATCACCAACCCGGTTTTCGCGCTCTCCACCAAAGGGGCACAGGAGATGGCCGCAGAAAGAGGTTATTCCATCCTTCTTGGTAGCCACGATTATTCCGGGGACACTGAGATGGCCCTGGTTCGCCTGTTTCAGGAAAAACGTGTGGATGGAATCATTTTCAACGGTTATCCAATCAAACAGGAAACAGTGGACTACCTCGCTCGATTTCAGATTTCATACCTGGTCACATGGGAAAAGCCGGAAGATCGGAACATTCCGTTTGTCGCTTTCGACAATGTCAGAAGCGGGTTTAATGTAACAAACTACCTGCTGGGCCTCGGACATCGTAGAATTGGAATGATAACCGCGTATTTCAAAAGTTCCACTCGCTCCTACAAGCGTTACCTCGGTTTTCGTAAAGCACTGGAGCAGATGAATGTTCCATACAATGATAACCTTGTGATTCAAAAAGATTACACCGTTATGGAGGGGCGCGAAGCCGCCGCAAGGCTCTTCGTCCTACCCCACCCCCCCACAGCCCTTGTGTGCGGCAACGATCTTCTTGCCATGGGGGCCATGGCTGCGGCAAAAGAAGCAGGATTAATCGTGGGGAAAGATATATCGATAACCGGTTTCGACGATCTCGAAATGTCCTCCACACTGGATCCGCCGTTGACCACCGTGCGAATTCCCGCCTTTGAGATGGGGAGGAAAGCGGCTGAAATACTGGTCGATACCATCGAAAAACGCACCAGCGCCGCACAGCATTATCTCCTCGATACAGATCTGATCATCCGAGGTTCCACCGGCCCCCCGGCTCTGAAAACGCTCTGATTGGCGATCCGGTATTCGTTAGCAGTTAATATTTATCAGTTATATTGTTGTTATTAAATTCTAATTGATTAATATTCGTAATATATTATGTTTTACTTTTTAAAAATCTAATATAAATATTTTATAATTTTATATTAACTGATAACTATTAACTATTAACTGATAACAAGACACGCACCAATTCACTGATCTGTTGAGATTTTCTTTCCTCTGTACTATAGTTGAGAAGGTGGTTATGGAACTGTTTTCGTAAACGTGGGTCTACCGGGGGAAGAACGTGAAAATCGAAGTGGAGAGTGAAAAGATCGTTAAAGCCGTTGAAGAGATTTACGGCATACGCGTGATTGTCAACACCGAGGAAGACGCCCGGGAAGCCCTGGATTTGATACTCGGGAATGAAAAAGTTTTCGGGGATCACGCCCCCCTGCTCCGCCGCTTTTCCATGGAATCGGATCGCAGGTACAAAACTTCCGCGGTGAATTATATCACCGTCTTCATCCTGGATTTTCATTTCGAAGAGGAGATTCCGGCAGGGAAGCGAGTCGAAGCGGTGAAAGGACTGCAGAGATTCTTTGAACAGGTCTAGGTGGTGCCCATCCTTTTTTATTCCAACAGGAAATCCCTGATTGCGCGGTATCTTTCATCGTCCAGGCCTTCAGCCGCCAAAAGCGAAAAATGGCCGTAGGGAAGGATCTTCGATTCCACGCCTTCAACGAGCGTCCGCTCCAGCGGAATAACAAGATCTCCCTCCGGCAAATTTTCCAGGCTCTGTTCATAATATTCCAGCACTTTCCTGCCCGCTTCCTCCAATTGTTTCAAAAACTCAGGGTCTAGGTCCCGGGTGGAAAGAAAATCCTTCCAGAATTCAATAAAGGCGCCTGCAGACCTGCCTATCGCCTCGCCGGAGGACTTCAAAGCCTCTTTGCTTTGATCGATAATTTCTCCGGCAACAATTAAAGTTCGAATCTCCGGGTTGAATCCGTTGGCACTCATACGCGCGGGATCAAGTGAAAAACCAGCAGCCGTGGATTCATCGTCGTTTTCTTGACCGTTCAAGGCCCCGATGAAATCGCCGTCCGGGTCGAGTTGAGACACCATTCGAGCGCGTCGGCCGGGAAGGGCTTTATCCAGAGGCTCCGGAAATGCCATGCCTTTATTCGGAGACGCCACCTGCAGCAGACATTCCATCGATCCGGGCAGATAAAATTTAGACACACTGTAATGCCGCAGCGCGAGACCTCCTAGCCCAAAACCAGCGCAGCGCACGCTTTGGCCGTATATACGATGAAGAGTTGATATCTTGCCATGGGTGTAAGAGGGAATATTTCTAAAATCAAATACTTCGTTTAATTTTAGAATGTGATAATCAAAGTTTGAAAACGACGGATCGGTTTCAAAAAGTTTTGCAATTTCGCTCCAGTCTCCTTCTTTTCCACCAGAAAGCAAATTAAAAAGACCCATTGAGACAAAAGC
This sequence comes from Desulfatiglandaceae bacterium, assembly GCA_046498185.1. Classification (GTDB taxonomy): domain Bacteria; phylum Desulfobacterota; class DSM-4660; order Desulfatiglandales; family Desulfatiglandaceae; genus CAYXDR01. The sequence continues at coordinate 3,917 of JAWOBE010000007.1, forward strand.
GATCGGATCGGCTGATTCTCCGCCTTCCCTCGTATACACCGCCCCTTTCCCATCCCGGTCCACCACAGCGGCGAGAAACTGGTTTTTGTCTTTCGCTGATTTTAGTTTTACCTTCAACGTTTTTAAGGGTGTGATCACCTCGAGATCAAGCAATCGGTCCTGGAAAAACCAGAATTTCTTTGAAAAACTGAAAAACCCGTCATCGTCTGTCCGCACGGAGGCCTCGCCGCCTTCAAGACGGACCCGGGCCCCCACGAGCGGCACCGCTTCGGTAATGGTTCGGTAAAGAGCTTTGTGGTTTTTCTCATGGATGCCGCCGTCTTCCTCCTCAGGGAGGGAATTTTTATCCACAAGAACGTAGCCTTCGACGACGACATCACGAAACAAATCCCATTCAATGGCTTCGGCCGCGGCAAAGGGAAGTTGCCCGCATAGAAAGGCAAAAAAAACAAAAATTGAAAATTTCAGAAGTTTTTTCATCATAGGTAAGTTCTCTATTTTACGCATTCGGCGAGCTATACCAGCCGATTAAGTTTTTCCATTATCTGTTCGATTTCTTGATCTTTAAACTGGAACCGCATTTCCAAAAATCTTTGCCTGAATTTAAGGATCTCTTCCTTTACCGTCCGTCCGGCAATAATCACATCCTTAATCAATTGGGCCAGTTGCTGAAAGTCCTCTGCTTCCATCCCAAAGCGGGTCATCTCGGAAACCCCCATCCGAAGCGAACCTGCGGCAGTAAAGCCTTCTTCCCCGGGAGCCGCCTGGTAATTCACGATTATGTTGTTTTTTTCAAGCCTTCGCGCGGTTTCAGGCCCCAGTCCGTAGCCCACCCCCACCACAACCTGGTGCGTTCGGGTGAAACCTTCGGCCGGGTCCCCTGCCACCTTCAAGCCGCATTCGTAGAGCGCGCGGGCGAAGGTGCGTGCATTAGCCAGCACTTTCGCCTGGTACTCGTCTTTGAATGCGTTCATTTCGTAAGCAGCCATCAAAAGTCCCAGCATCGTCCCGAGATGGTGATTGCTCACCGAGCCGGGGAATGTACGTCTCTCCACCGCCTCCCAGAGCGGGTGAAGCCTGCTTGTTTCCGTAATGTCCGATGCAATCACCCCGCGCTGGGTGCCGAAAAAGGTTTTATGGGTGGAACCGGTCACGATGTCCGCGCCTTCCTTGAACGGCTGCTGGAATCGAGGACCCACGAGGCCGAGAACATGAGCCATGTCATACATGATCACGCTGTTGAGCTTGAGCGCATCGACGATTTTCCTGATTTCAGCAACCGGTTCCGAGTAGAGCACCATACTTTTGCCGAAAATGATCAGTTCCGGGCGGTATTTTTCAAGCACATCAGCGCATGCGGCGGAGTCTATGCGGTAGGGATCTTCGCTCAAAACAGGGAATGGAACCACCGAGGGCCGCTCGCTCACCGGGTTTCTCGCAACGAAATCACGCAGAGCACCCATGGGTTGGGCGCTTAAATGCCCCCCGAGGATGATGTGGTTGTTCAGCACGGATCTAATTCGGCGCTGTTCTGTCTTGCGGTCCGCCCTGTTTAAAAAGTCGACCATGGCGCTGAAAACCGCGGTGTTGGCCATCTGCCCGGATATCGTGCGGGTTTCCACCAGACTGCAGTCCAGGAAGCGGCACATTTCAGCTGCAAGCAGTCTTTCGACTTCCGCGATGAAATCCGTTCCCTGGTAATAGAAGACTTCCGCGTCGTCCAATGCTTTCACACGTTTGTGTTCCGCATACCTGCCGGCCGGGTCCAGCCCCGAAAGCCTCCGAACCAGGGGCGAGACACACTGCTCGGAGGGGATTAAATTGATGCATTCCGTTCGCCGCCAGGTGGTGTTTTCAGCGGCTTTCCTTACAAGGTAACGCACAGCGCTTAAATTTTTCTGCGTTGAAGTTTCCTGGTCGATTTCTTCCTGTAATCTTTTTATGGATGCCTTGTTGCAGTATAAGGGCCTGGCATACGGAGGCGCTTCGCTTCGCAGGTGATAAGGCACCACAAGCCCCGGTATTCTTTTTCCGCGGATATCGATTACAATTTCGCTGTCTTTTCTTAAGCCGCTGTCGATGAGACCCAGGCAAACAGGCCTCATCGCGTGTTCCCCGATGATTTTCGAATCTATCCCAGTGCCTTCAGTCTTGAAATACGGAACCATCGTTCCGCTGGTAATATATCCGGCGAACTCATCGTTTTTGAAAACCTTGCACCCGGCCCTGGGAACGCCCCGGCCGGTGACCGACACAGGTAGAATCCTGCGCGGAAGAGCCTCGATGTCACTAAAGTCCCGGTCGAGTATTTTTCGGTAGGCCCTGTATTGCCTCAAAAGGGCTTCTTTGCCCACGAATGCACCTTTAAGCGGTGAAAAACTCACTGCAAAACAAGCCAGGGGCGAGGCGAAAACAGGGATGTCTCCGCCCTCGGGGTCTTTACCCAGTTCGTGCCCGTAAAGCGGAAGCCCCGCCTCAAGGCGCAGCGTATCCCTGGCGCCGAGACCGATCGGCCGTGCCCCGCGCTCCATAAGCAGATCCCACAGGGAAAGGGCTGATCCGGCATCCACGAAGATTTCAAAGCCCAGCGGCTCGCCGGTGTATCCGGTGCGGGAAATCTCGATGGCGCATCCTGCAATCTGCGCTTGACTGAGCGCATTTTTATAAGGATCCGGCATTTTTCCCGCTTCGATAAGGGATTCCAGTATCCCCCTGGACCGCGGACCCTGGATGCTGACCATGGCGGTCTGATCGGTAATGTCCCGAATTGTGACACCTGGGAAGTCAGATGAAAACCCCAACAGGTAGTTCAGATCCCTTTCCGTGTTCACGGCGTTCACCACGAGCAGGAATTCGCTTTCAATGAACCTGAAAAGATAAACATCATCCACGGCGCAGCCGTTTTCGTCGAGTATAATGGTGTATTGGCTCTGTCCCACCTCGAGCGCCTGTGCGTTGTTTGAAAGAACATGCTGCAGAAAATTCAGGGCATTGCCGCCGCTTATAACGAACCTGCCCATGTGGGAAACATCAAAAATTCCGGCTTCAGACCTTACTGAAAGATGTTCCCTGATAATCCCATCATTGTATTGGACCGGCATATCCCATCCGGCAAAAGGTTCCATTTTTGCGCCAAGTCGAACATGCGACTCCCATAAGGGAGTTTTGCGTAGTTTCTCCATACCCGTGATTTCCTCTCGAATTCGTTTTCAAATATATTTCAAGTTGTTGACAACGGAATGATAACACAACCAGCCTCCCCGGTCGACATCAAACCGGCGCCTGCGGCGGTGTTAGTGTTGGTGGCGCCTGCGGCGCGTGTTGGTGGGCCGCTGCGCGGCGGTGTTAGTGTTAGTGGCGCCTGCGGCGCGTGTTGGTGGGGCCGCTGCGCGGCGGTGTTAGTGTTGGTGGCGTCTGCGGCGCGTGTTGGTGTAAGTGTTCGTAGTGCTGCCTAGCTTGGGCCAGGCCAAAATTTCATTTCGGCACTCCATGGGGATATGTGCAGCCCCAAGAGTCCATAAGAATCTTGCAACACGCGACATTCTGTGTAATCCTTAATTTCATTGAAACATGGAAAGGATACGGCGATGAGCGCCAAACCTTCTTACGAGGAACTCGAACGGCGGCTGAAGGAGGCTGAAACCGAGCTGGCCGGGTTGAAACATGCCGAATCTGCATTGGGCAAAGCCAAGCGGCGTCTGACCACCCTGCTGGATTTCATTCCCTATGCTTTTGTCGTCTACGATAATGACGGCAAGGTATTTTATCTAAACCCTGCATTCACTGAAACTTTCGGATGGACGCTGGAGGAACTGGAGGGACGATTCATCCCCTTCATTCCCCAGGATCTCAAGGGAGACACCGCCCGTTACTCAAATGAGCTTTATAAGGACGGTAAACCGCAACGTCATGAAACCAGGCGGCTTACAAAGGACGGCAGAATCCTCGATGTAACGATCCGCGCCGTTGCTTACCCTGCTTCCGAAAGGGATACAGCCGGCAGCATCGCAATCCTGCGGGACATCACAGAAGAACGCCGGCTTGAGCGCATAAACGATACAATTCGCAGAATCAGCACCGCGCTTCCGGAATATCCCGAGCTGGAAGAACTTCTCTCCTATGTTACATCCGAAATTATGGAACTCACAGAAGCGGAAGGCTCTGTTGTACTGCTGCTCGACGAAGAACGGGAACAACTTTTCGTGCTCGCCCCTTCCTACGAGGATGCCGCCACCCAAAGCCGTGTCCGCGAGGTGCGGTTCAACCTTGATGAACTGGTCGCGGGGCGCGTCGTCAAAACCGGCGAGCCTATCATCGTATCCGACACCTCGGAAGAAGCCGAACTTCACGCTGAAAGGGACCGCAGGCTGGGGTATCACACCAGGAACCTGCTGCTTGTTCCTTTAAAGGGCAGAGGGCGGATAAGCGGCGTGCTCTGTGCTTTGAACAAAAAACACGGTGAATTCGGGCAGCAGGATATAGAAATGCTCAACATCGTGGGCGGAACGGTTGCTCTTTCCATTGAAAACGCAAGGTATTCCGAGCAGGTTCGAAAAGCCCTGCAGGAAGTGCAGAGTCTCAACAGGGCCAAGGATAAAATGATTAACCACCTGGCCCACGAGTTGGAAACCCCGGTTGCGATTCTACTGGGTTCCCTTGGGCTGCTCGAAAAGCACCTGGCATCGGTTCCGCGTGAACGATGGATCCATAACATGGAACGGCTCCACCGGAACCTGAAACGCATCAGCGCCATCCAGCTGGAAGTGCAGGATATAATGGAGGGGCGGGAAGGCGGCGCGTATACCATGTTGTCTCTTTTGCTCGACCAGTGTGCGGAAGAAATCGAGGTGCTTGCGGCTCAGGAGACAGGCATGGAAGGGCTTGCAAAAACCATACGGGAACGCGTAGAGGCTGTTTTCGCTCCCAGCGAGATGAAACCGGTGAATGTGAACTTGAAGAGCTTCGTCGGGGAGCGCCTCGAGACAAGCCGGGATCAATGGGCCCACCGCCGGGTAAACATCGAAATTTCCCTCAAGGACGTGCCTGACGTGAAAGTGCCGATTGAATGCCTGGAAAAAGTTTTTGACGGTCTTGTGCGTAATGCCGTCGAGAACACGCCGGATGGTTCCAGCGTTGAAATCGAAGTAAAGCCCGGTGGCGAGGGAGTAGTGCTTGTGGTCAGGGATTACGGCGTGGGAATTGAAGACGAAGCAAAAAGGCGCATATTCGAAGGTTTTTTCACCACCCAGGAAACTTTGGCCTATTCGAGCAAAAAGCCCTTTGATTTCAACGCCGGCGGAAAAGGAGCCGACCTGTTGCGTATGAAAATATTCTCCGAACGTTACGGGTTCGAAA
>JAWOBE010000017.1:0-26034 GCA_046498185.1 Desulfatiglandaceae bacterium
CCTTGGCCCTCTACTGCTTTCTGTGCCACCCGGACGACTACAGGAAGACCGTGCTCAGAGGCGCCAACACCAACGGCGATTCGGGCTCCATCGCCTGCATTGCCGGGGCCGTCAGCGGGGGGCGGCTGGGCGCCGAAGCCATGCCCAAGGAGTGGTTCATGCGCATCGAAAAGGCGGATCAACTGGCCGTGGTGGCAGAGCGATTGAGGTTAAAAAAGGGGGAATTAGATGGAAGATGAAATCTCCAGCACAACGGACCTGCCGGGTTCGGTCAAGACAATGGACATATCCGATGATCATCAGTTCTTGAAATGCGCAAGACATTTTGACGCAGGATTGAGGCAACCGTAAAATCCATGTACTTAAAAATTTACTCGCGAGGATCTCAGAGCGCTCCTTGCGAAGATCGGCAGCCAAGAGTATGGTCACAAAATGGCACCTAAAATACGTCACCAAACTTTCGGTCTAGAGTAGACAGGAGACTTAAATGGTCACCTCTCAACACAAAACCAGAACAGGATTTTTCGCCCGCCACGAAACCTTTTGCCCTCGCTATGGATGGCTCAAGAAAGGGTATGACGGAGTAGCGGGATTTTTGGATCTAAATGTGGCCGATGCACAATCAGGCGATCCAGACATCTTCGACCGAGACGACGCCATCGAAATCCTAGGGGTGGGCAAGAACATGGTCCGATCCATTCGGTTCTGGTGTGTGGCCTTCCACATCATCGCGCCTAAAGAAAATGCTGATGTTCCCAAAGTGAGCGGTCCCATGCAACCCGCGCCGTTGGGCAAAACCCTCCTAGGCGACGATGGATGGGATCCCTACCTAGAAGATCCTGCCAGCCTGTGGCTGCTCCACTGGAATCTGTTTGTCCCGCCAATCATGGCTCCCGCGTGGCCGATTTCGATCAACCAGTCAGCTGTCGGAGGCTTTGCCGTCAAGGATCTAGCCCGGAAATTCAGCGAATATACCACCGGCATCCCCGGATTCAGCCGCTTATCGGCCTCCTCCTTCGAAAAGGACGCTTCCTGTTTTATTCGGATGTATGCGCCCCCCCGAGACAGCAAATCCGACGAGATCGAATGCCCCTTTACCCACTTGGGCTTTATAATGCCCGCGGAAACCAAGGGCCATTATCGGTTCCATTTGGGCGAGAAGGCAGAGCTACCGGATGCGATTTTTATGGCGGCCTGCTTCGAGTTCGCACATCACTACAGCGCGGGGGCGAAAAGTCTGGCTCTGAGCGCCATTGCCTATGGGTGGAACAGCCCCGGTCGCGTCTTCCAACTTTCCGAGACCGACATTGGCAGACGGCTGGACCGCGCTACATCTGGAATAGACGGAGTCGTGTTCACCGAATCCTACGGCAACCAACAACTACAGTTTGAGAGCGATCCCATGGAATTGCGGGATGCGACGCTGGAAGCTTACTATAAGAGAAGGACGCAGTGATGAAACTATCCGAAATCGTTAGCCCCGATGCCCAAATCGCCCGCTCGGTCAACCTGGAAAGGGATTTGAACGACCCGGAAACCCTTGATCGGTATCTTCTGACTGGAAAGGGGCTGGAGATCATTCATCGGCTTGCTGCTGGACTCAATGGCCAAAAGGCATCCGCCTGGTCCTTAACTGGCCCATACGGCATGGGGAAATCGGCCTTTGTCCATTTTCTGCTTTCCCTTTGCGGCGATCCCATCAAAGAATCCAAAGCTCGCACTGCCCGAAACATGCTGGAGCGGAAGGATAGCGCGCTGTCGGCGCAACTGATGGAAACCATGAAAAAGCGGCGGTTCAAGTCCAAAGGGTTCTTTCGGGTTCCCGCCACCGCTGCCTTCGAGCCGGTCAATCGAACTTTGGGAGCGGCCTTAGTTCGGGCCGTGCGCGCTGCTTGTAAATCCGACCCCGTCAACAAAGCCTTCAACCGGTTGGATGCCGACATTGCCGATTATCTTTCCGGTGAAGAACTCGATGCCGCCCGATTAGTGGCGTTATTCCAGGAGGCAGGCCGGATCAGCCGGTCGCCCTTAGCCATCGTTATCGACGAGTTCGGAAAGAACCTCGAATACCTGGCCCGGCATCCGGGGCGGGGCGACCTGTTCATTGTCCAGACCCTGGCGGAAAGCGAGAACATTTATCTCTGGGTTTGCCTCCACCAGGCGTTCGAAGCATACGGCGTTGGCCTCAGCCGCCTTCAGCGGCAGGAGTGGGGAAAAGTTCAGGGGAGATTCGAGGACGTTTCCTTTGTGGAGCCGCGCACCCAGATGCTCGATTTCATCGGAGAGGCGTTAGTTCGTCCGGACCGAGCGCCGGACGCGGTCCACTCTGTTAGGGACTGGGCCGAACATTATCAGCGGGAAGCGGATCGTTTAGGTGTGACGGAAATCGCTGGGGCCGGTGCGAAGGCAATGGCGCGTTTTTTCCCGCTCCATCCGCTGACCGCCGCCCTGCTGCCGGAATTGTGCACCCGTTTCGCTCAAAACGATCGGACGCTGTTCGCCTTTCTTTGCGGCGGCGAACCGCATGCCCTGCCGGCGTTCCTTGAAACCCGGGAGCTGGACAAGACAGGATATGGCGCACCGACCTTCGGGCCTGAGCGGCTGTATGACTATTTCCTCGGGGCGGCTCCTTCCATGGCGCTGAGCCGCCCAGGGGCCAGCCGCTGGTTTGAAATTCACGATATAGTCGATGGTGCCCGCAACCTGCCCAGGCCTCAGAGAAACCTGCTCAAAACCATCGGTCTTTTAAATCTGATCTCTGGCCCGTCTGGGTTTCGGGCTTCCCGTGACCTGCTGCGCTTCGCTGTATCGCGGCCCGGAATGGACGCCGACGAGGCCCTGGAGTCATCTCTAGGCCCTTTATCGGAAAAGGGGATGCTGATTTACCGGGAATATGCCGATGAATTCCGGCTATGGGAGGGGAGCGACATTGACATCCCGGAGGCTATCGACCGGCACAAACCCGCCATCGCGGCACGTCCTCTGGCGGAGCTTTTGGAGAAGGCGGCGCCCATGCTGCCTTTGACCGCTTCGCGCCACTCCTACCGCACCGGCACGCTGCGCCATTTTAAGCGACATTGGTGTGCTGTGGACGATGTTCCGGAAGCCGTGACGGCCTTTAAAGCGGAAGAAGCGGATGGCCTGTTGCTTTATGTTTTCGGCAACGATGCGCCATTGAATGGATTTCCGGGCAAGACTGACGACGGACGCCCCGTTCTGGTTGCTTTTGCCCGGGAGGAGGACCGGCTCCGGGAACGGGCACTGGAAGCTGCGGCTGCTACTGCCATCCTGGCAGAGGCGCCTGAACTGGAACGGGACGGTGTCGCCCGGCGGGAGGCCCTTTTTCGGGCCGGTGCAGCAGAAGAGCAGCTAAAGCGGTTTCTGGCGGATCTGTATACCCCTGGCAACCCCGAAGTGGTCTGGCAAAGCGGAGAACGTCGGCATGAATTAAGTTCCATACGGGACTTATCGGGGTTGCTTTCCCGCTTGTGCGACGAGACGTACCAAAGCTGTCCGGTGATTCGGAACGAGTTGATTAACCGGGCTCGGTTGTCCTCCGCTGCGGCCCGTGCACAGCGGGAACTCATCCAAGCCATGCTGAACGGGGAAACCAAAGAGAAACTGGGGCTGAGCGGGACAGGCCCGGAAGTAGCCATTTACCGAACGATGTTGGCCGCCGAGGGTCTGCATCGATACGATGGCGAAATGGCATGGCGGTTTTTCCCGCCGGAACCGGACACCCATTTTTATGCGGCGTGGCAGGCCCTTGACACAGCTTTGGACCGGACCGAGGACGCGCTGTTGCACCTGCCTAACCTGATCGCCATGCTTCGGAAGCCGCCCTTTGGAATGAAGGATGGCCCGATCCCTATCTTGCTCTGCCTGTATCTCCTGGTCCGCTCCGAAGATACGGCGCTGTATCAGGAGGGAGCGTTCATCCCGTATCTGACACCGGAAGATCTGGAACTGATGGTCAAGCGGCCGGAATATTTTGAAGTGCGCAAATTTTCGCCATTGGGCATTCAGGGGAAAGTCTTCCGAGTTTACCAGGAGTTGTTGAATAGCAGCCCGGTCCAGGAGGATCGCCAACTGCGAAACGCCACCATGGTCAACATTGTGGGCCCGCTGGTCCAGTTTGCGGACCGGCTGCCGGCCTACGTGAAAGAGACCCGATCCGTTAGCCGGGAGGCCCGAAACCTGCTCCAGGCACTGCTCCATTCAAAAGACCCCATTGATTTGCTGTTCACGGATCTGCCAAAGGCTGTTGGTGTTTCAGCCTTTGATGGCACGCCTGATTTCGACGCTCAAGCTGTCGAAGATTTCCAAAATCGATTCCGCAATGCGGTCGGAGAGCTAGCCCAGGCATTCGAGCGGCTGGAGGACAGGATCCGAATGGTCCTTCAGGAAGCATTCGGTAGCAGGGGAGATCTCAAGACGTTTCGAGAAGACCTGAAGGAACGAGCTACGCCCTTAGTGAGTCGGTGTTCAGAGAAACGCCTGAAGCCGCTGGTAGCAATCTTGGCGCGGAACCGAGGAACGGACAATGAGTGGGTATCCGCCATTGGGACCATCGTCAGTCAGCGGCCGGTGGAATCCTGGAGCGACGCGGATTTGAGTGGGTTTTCAACTCGCATGCATGACCTTGCCCGGCGTTTTCTGGCGCTGGAGCGATTAGCGGCAGAGGAGCGGCGGAGGTTGCCCGAAGGTAAGGAAGGCAAAGAGGCGCGGCTGATTTCGTTAACTCGCCCGGACGGAACTATGGAAAGCGAGATCGTCTGGATGAATAAGAAGGAGACAGCAGGTGTGAAAGAAAAGATGGCTCGATTGATAGAGGGAAATGATTCAGATCAACTCAAATCATTACTGGTAATGCTGGGTGAGCATTTGTTGGGTGATAAAACGAAGACCGGGTAAAAAAATTGAGTGGGTGACTTTGCAACTTGGGATGGCGGTTGCTCGATTTCAAGAAAAGAGATGCCAGTAAAGACTCTTGCAATATTTATGTTTGATGCTGCAACTATGAATTTCATATTGTTTGTATGTGTAGGTTTTCTAAAATAATGAATTACACTATCAAGTCAATTAATTTTTTGCAAATCAAGGAATTTCGAATTGTTGTATACAGAAGCAGCGTTGTTCTGATGAAACTTGGACTAATATGATCGAAATCTTGCGCATTTGGATGTTGCTTTAAGGTATTGCTGAACTAATTAAAAAATGCAGTTAACAGGGAAGAAAAATAGATGCCAAGAAAAAGCGATAATAAAAGACATATTCTAGCTTTGTCGGGCGGGAAAGACAGCGCCGCATTGGCGTTGTATCTGAAAGATCGAGTTCCGAATATGGAATATGTTTTTTTGGATACGGGCCATGAATTGCCAGAAACATATGAATACTTGGAGCGTATGGAGGCCTATCTTCAGATCAGAATTATTAGGCTTCCGAAAAATAAACCGCAAACGGATCGTTTTACTTCGCTTCTAAGAATATATAATGGCTGTCTTCCTTCACCAACAAATCGTTGGTGTACCCGGCAACTCAAAATTGAACCTTTTGAAAAATATATAGGCAATGATTTTGCCTATATTTATATTGCCTTGCGAGCTGATGAAGACAGAATGGGCTATGATCCCCATGGCAAAAATAATATTGTGCCATTTTATCCATTTATTGAGGATAATTTAGTAAAAAGGGATGTTTTTCAAATCTTGGCGGAAACAGATGTTGGGATTCCTGATTACTATAAATGGAGAAGTAGATCGGGTTGTTATTTTTGCTTTTTTCAAAGGAAAGAAGAATGGATTGCGTTATATGACAACCATCCTGGGTGTTTTCAGAAGGCCTGTCAATTCGAGGAATTTTATGACAACTTCAGGGAATCTAATTTTGATTACAAAAATATCAATAGCAGGAAAAAGAATTATACCTGGAGTGAAGGTGAAACGCTAAGGGAGCTCATTGATAGGCGAGATGAAATCCTTAAAAACGCAGCTTCAAAGGTTACTAATAAAATATCATTAAAAAAGAAAAAGCTTCTTGATCATTTCAAAAACATGGATTTCCGAACAGAAGGGGATAGCATTCTTAATAATATCAGGGAAGAGGAAGAGGCAGAGACATGTCTGATTTGCAAATAGACGAATTACTAAAACAAATTAACAGGATATCCGTTTGGAAGTCGTCTGAAAAATCAAATCCAAACAAATTTGTGTTGCTTCTTTCAATCTGTTATTTAATTGAAGAAAATCCAAACCGTGATAATCGCTTTTTATTTGATGATGAACTGATCAATACCTTTAAATATTTATGGAAAAAATTCACTAATGAAGATGAGTGTTTTCCCGAATATCCATATTACCATCTTATCACATCAAATTTCTGGAATCACAAGGTGTTTCAAGGAAAAGAAGATGAATATAACAAACGCAAAAGATTTACACCAAGATTGATCAATGAAATTATAGATTATTCATTTTTGAATTCTGATGTCTATAGTATTTTGAAAATAAAAAGATATCGCGATGTTATCAAGTCTAAATTAGAAGAAATAATATCTCAAATTATTTCTTCCGGCCCAATACTTTCTCCCCCAGACCATGTTGAAGCAATCAAGAGTAATTTGGAAGAGCAATCAAGTATTAATTATCCATATCTCACTAGTGATTCAAAAGCACGTGGAATGATGGCAGCAGAAAGAAAATATAATGATATCAAAAGCAAATTTCCTCATGAAAGAAAAGCTCTCAAACAAATTTTCGCTGCTCTCGGAAAGCAAGTTGAACTAATCCCCAACTTCGATCTGTACGACCCTTCTACCAGCCAATACCTTGAATGCGACCTTATTGTAGTCTCATCCGTTTGTACAGCCATTGTCGAACTTAAACACTGGTTCGGAGAAATCGAAGTTCGCCCCTACGAATGGTTCAGGGGGCCCGAGCAGACCCCATGGACAGATCCGCATCGCTCCAACAACTACAAAGCAAAAGTTCTGCGAGGGTTTTGCAGAAAGAAACTTCCCTTTATACCTAAAGATTATCACTTTCAATCCATTGTTCTTCTGACAAACCCGGATGCTACGGTCTGCAACGCCGATGGAGCGAAAACGAAAAAAAATGCCCCGACCTTTGACAGCATTCTGACCTTTGCCAAATATTTCAAACGCCACCTAGGACAGCCAAATTCCAAATTGACCGTCGCCCAGGCAAAACAGATCGCGGACCGCCTCCGCAATGAAGCCCAATCCCCGCGGCGAAAGGGCCTCCAGATTCCGGGCTATGAGATTTTGGAAAACCTCACCGACTCACCGCACCTCATTGAACTATTGGCAAGACCTACCAGCAATCAGCTCCAAACCGTCAAGCGGCTCCGCATCTTTTCTGTCGATCCAACCCTAGGCCAGGAAGAACGGGAGAACCAGCGGAACAAAAGCCGAAACAGTCTCAAAGCACTGACTAGGATAAGTGATCATCCCAACATTTTGAAGGTTTGGGACATTTACCACGAAGAAGGCCTGATTATCGAAGCTTCAGACTGGTCTCGGAAAGAAGGTACGCTCGCCAATGTGATGAAGAAAAATGGTCCCTTTTCTCTTGAAATGGCCTTGCCCATCATACGAGGCATTGCCAAAGGTCTTGAAGCCGTTCATCAGGAAGGCATTGTCCATCGCAATTTGTCTCCGAAAAACATCATGATGTTCGGGACTACGCCAAAACTGATGAATTTCGATCTGTCCTACTTGCCTGAAGACAACCGGTTGACGGTTCTTCCCGACGACCTCCAACTTCCAAGGTCCCCTTACCTCGCCCCGGAACTTTACCATCATCAGCCTTTTGCGGAGGCAACGGACATCTTCAGTTTAGGGGTTATTGCGTATGAACTGCTCATCGGCGCACCGCCTTTCGAGTGTTCCACGGATCTAATATCCGACGCTCAATCCGTGTATGAATGTATAGAATCCAAGCTGGCCGAAATCGGCATTCCTGAATCCCTGCGAACAGACATCGTCATGATGATCCAATTCCAACGAAATGACCGGCCACAGGAAATCAGCGAGTTGAAGCTTGAACTGAAAGAAATAGCCGAAGAAACAAATCAAGAACCCAATCGAATCCTAAAGCTAGGCGAAATTTTCGGTGTGTACACCATTCAAGAATGGATCGGGAAAGGCCGCGACTCCCAAGTTTACAAAGCGCTTCAGGGCAGTGACAACTGGGTCGCGATAAAATTGTACCACCAGGATTCGGCTCTTGATCGGATTTTCGCCGAAAGGGATGCCCTAAAAGCCGTATCCAATCCCTGTATTGTCGGCTATGAAACCTTCAACCAATTGGCAGATGGCCGCTATTACTTGGTTCTGGAACTGGTCTCCGGCGATCCGCTGCGAAACCAGATCGACAACAGCATTCGCCCGGAGCTGACCCTTTTCAGGCATGTCGCATTCTGTCTGATGGAAGGAATTGAGGCTTTGCATGCTGATCCTGCACGTCAAACCATCATTTTGCACAACGACATCAAACCCGACAACATACTCCTCAAAGAGGACGGCACCCCTGTATTAATCGACTTCGGTGCTTCGGGCGTTCCATCCGTAGGGCCCTATATGGGAACAGACGCCTATGTGGCACCAGATTTGTTCCAGGGCGCCGAGTATGAGTTTTGCGAAAGTGGAGATTTATTCGCCCTGGGCGTCACCCTATTTGAATGGCTGTGCGGCGTCAGTCCTTATTCCGGCACCCCTGCCCTTACCGCCACGCCGCGTTTCGCAGCTTCCTATCGCAAGGACATTCCAGAGGAGCTTTCACGCTGGCTTCACAAGGCCGTTCAGCCGTTTCGTGCCGCACGCTTTCAAAATATCAACGAAATGAGAGATGAATTCGATGCTGTTTTCAGCTATGAGGACTCGGTCCAAGTGACGCTACAAACGGCGGAATCGGCGGAAAAATGGCACGTGTATAGCCCTGAAGCACCGCCTGCAAGGGAAAACGCGTTCAAAACCGCAGGAGATTTCTTGGATTATCTGAACCAGCTTCACAACACTACAGCAGACAATCGCAATGCGCTGGCTGAGGCCCAAGCTCGGAGCCGGTTTTTCGGATCCATCCATGTCGCCTGGCCAGTGACCGATCTAGTGTGGGAAAAGCTGACTGGAACCGACGGGGGGAACATTATCCTGACCGGGCATGCCGGCGACGGCAAATCAACGATTTGCCTGGAAATTTTTAAGCGGCTGGAAAGAAAGGACATGTCAGAGCCTTTAGAATCCGGCTTGGGGAACCATGAAGAAAAACAAATCAATGGCTATAAAATACACCTGATCAAGGACTTGAGTGAGCTGCCCGACGAAAAAGCCGCAAGGGCTCTAAACCGAGCTGCCCAAGGAGATGGACGGTGGCTGATCATTTCCAACACGGGTCGTCTTTTGGAGGTCTTAGAAGCGCTTGCCCCAGCCTACGGTCTCACAGAAATCAAAATCGGCAACAGTCTTCTAGGACTTCTCCGGGAAAAAGAGCCCACGAAATTCAAGGATCTTGGCGTGCCCTTTGTCCTAATCAACCTGTCGCAGCTCGACAACCTTCAAATCGCCCGGGAACTTTTTCATCGGCTCGTCGATAACGAGAATTGGGGCGGGTGCCGGTCGTGCGATATTTATGCCTATTGCCCCGTTCAGATGAATCTTAAAGCAATACGGGAGAGCTATGAAATAACATCGGAACGGATCGCCTTGATTTATCGCCTGCTGTATGAATACGGCAAACGATTGACCTTGCGGCAGGTGTCGGCTCATCTAGCATACAGCCTGACGGGCGGGCTAGACTGTGGGCGCATTCGGGAAATAGCTGAAAGCCCTAAGCCCCCGCCTGTCAACGCATATTTGTTTTACAATCGCTTCTTTGGGTTTCACGGCGCTTCTATAGATGAAAAGGCCCAGCGACTCAAAGCTATTCAATGCCTGATGCCGATAGAGATGGGCGCCAGACCCTTTTTATCGTTAGACAGGGTGCTGTGGACTTTCGAAGAGGGCCCGACCCCTGAACTGCCAGACACGCTGAAACCAGTTTTCGAGAGCCTTCGAGGAATGAGGCTTTCCGGCTATGGATCCGAAGCCGTTGGCGCTCGTTTCCGCCAGGAGTTCAGGCGACTCTTTTTTGTGTTCGGCGCATTTGCAAACGCAGGAAGTGAGAAGGACTTCGTAGGCGGGTTCACTGGCTCCCTCATGCTGGTAGAAACCGAATCCTGGCAATGCTCGCCGACGAAACTAACGCCTACACGTCGGGAAGAGTTAAAGCAAAAAGTGTTGCACGTGCTACTGGAGCAGTACACGGGTTTTTATATCCCGGAGACCCGGCGCGGAAACGAACTGTTCATTACTCTCAACCGACGTAACGAAGCACTTCGCCAGAGTGTCCAGATTCTTCTTGCGGAGATCGCCTTTTCAAATTTCGAGCTGGTTCTAGAGGAAATCTACCAAACATTCAGGCCACAGCGATATCATCTTGTTTTACGAGACCGTTATTCCCCTGAAATCCACTTGACCCTTGATTTGCCATTTCTGGATTTCGTGCTGTTGCGCAGCGAAGGGGAACTCGGACAGCGGTTGAATCTGGGTTACCTTGATCGGCTTGAGTGGTTTAAAAATTTACTCACAGCCCGACTGCCTAGCGAATCTCACGAAGAGATGCGGTTAATTCAACTGAATCACGATGGAAAACTGGAACAATTTCGCGTGATGCTGTCGGACGGTTTTTTGGAAATTGTGTAAGCCAGAACAATGCAATATTAGATCTAAATGGAGGAAAGGAGCCGCAAAAATGCCATCGGATCATTTTCAATGGCAAAATGGATTTGAATCGAATTCAGCCGCTAAAATGTCGAACGGTAACGTTAGACAATTTCCAAACATTGGTGAGGATGAAACCGCTGATGCTAATCCTGCTATACGATTGTTTGGACGCCGAGTCCGAGATGATCAAACAGAACTCGAATATCTTGTGGAATTCATGCTGATTTTTATTTCAGATAAAAAAATGGGAACGAATTACATGCTTGGGTATAAAGATTCAGATAAATGGAAAGGCTTTCCAGGAGCTAGTGAATTGCAAGAAGTCGACTTAGGTAAACCTTTGATTTATTATCCTAGAATGCACATAATTATAAAGCTTTTTTCGTTTTTAGGAATTTCGGGTGTTGAAGGAAGGCACAAAAGCCACATTGAAAAATATCAAGAGCTAGTTTCCAATCTAAAACACCATTTACATACTAATCCATCCCTCTCAAAAAGTGACGCTATCGAATTAATAGAGCAAGTTCTAATGGGATTTATAGGGGTTTCGGGAAATAGAGGCTGGTCCGCACATTCATTTATTCCACTAGCCCCCGAATTAATCGCAGGAGAAGCCATTTGGGAAAAAAATAAAGGTAAGAAAGAACCGAATTTGAAATGGCATCAAGCCTGGGAAAAGAAAATGTTTTCGTTTTCCAAACATGATTTTCTCGCCCGCGGTGGCGAACTCCTATACCTCCAGCTGTGCAATCTCTTCCGCCTGATAGATTCACCCGAGCTCCTTGAATTTGAAGAACGGGCGGGCTACCTAGGCGCTGCGAAGAATCTCCAAGAAGAGATTGAAAACAATCTCAAAGACTTTCTATCTCGCAAACCTGCCCCGATATTGAACAGCATCGCATCGTGGATTGAAAAAAATGAAACCGACGCATCCTTTGAAATCGACCGGGAGACCAAAGGCGCGACATGTGGCTGGTGTCCGGAAGAAAGCTGGCCGGAGGCCTATCTGTTCGCCATAGAACTGCGAAACATCAGCGCCGCCCTACTAGACCCTGTGGAAAAAATCGAGATGCTCAAACTTTGTTGTGTGTTCCAGGTTCTACGCAGCCTGTCGGCCCAAGCCGGGCGCTACTGGTGGGGCAATCCCGGTCTTCATGACGAAAACGCTCTCCAGCCCTACGCCTGGATCATCACTAACCCCGAATTGGAAGACCGGGCTCTCAAAACCGCCGCCCGGAAAAATCTGGTCAGGATGAAGGAAATGTTCCATGCCGCACTGCGGACCCGTCGCATTCAGACGCTAAAGAGCGGCGAAAAAACCTACCGGAATGCCGACAAACAGGGCACGGCTCTTTTTGTAAAATTGGGCAAGAAAATCGGCCTGATCGCCCCTAAAACGGGGCCAGGCGCCCGTTTCGTGGTGCAAGAAAACCTGCTTCGGTATTTTGTACTGGCCCTGATTCCGCCGGGCGAACGGATGCGCTTGACCACCTTCCTGAAAGCCCTCTACCGCCACTACGGCGCGGCGGTTTCCGGAACCTTACTCAACGACGCCATCGCCTGGACCTACCCCGACCAGAAGGTGAGCGCGCCAGCCGAGCACAAACAATGGCTGGAAGAAAAGTTGCTGGCCACCGGTTTTATGACCCCACTGTCAGACGCTGTGTCGTTGATTGAAAACCCGTTTTCTGAAAAGAGCACTGATAAATAATCCAAAATTGTGACGGAGAAGATATGCGTTATTTCACACGGAGTCTTCTGACCTATCTCAAAACCCTATGTCATCCTATCCTCAAAAACCCCAACACCCGCGAACTCCGCGTCTTTCTTTCCTCACTACCGCCCGCGGCGGTCAAAGAGGTTGGGAACGAACTCGCTGAATACTGGCTCAAAAGCAAACGAGACATCGACTTCCAATTCATAGTCGCTTACAAGCTCTGGCGGCAATGGGAAGAAACGGCAGATGGACATATTTTGGAGCAGATCAAAAGTGCAGGGTGGGTGGACACGGAAAACCGGCTCACGCATTACCGAAACCTTGAGTGGACACCGGAATCCGGGAAGGATGGGCTGATCGTGATGCTGGTCGGAGTCGAACAGGCTACGGACCAGGGCAGTCTGGAAGACTTTTATCAGGTAGGGGTAGACACAATTTGGAAAGAAGAGATGCAAAGCCGGTTCAAGGGCTGGCTGGAAAGGTTTTTGTACGACAAGCAAATCGATCCGGAAGAGACCCACTTGGAGGCGATGGAAGAACTCCTGGAAACCCTGCGCCGTCATGCGGCTGGCGACTTGATCCGCATATCCGATTTTCTGGAATGGATCGATTTCACTAGCGTCATGGATAGCCACACCGCGCTGACCGCCTTTTACGGCAACCTGTCCTTCTGGGGGCTTCCGTTTCTCCACAAGATGAAAGGGAGCAAGTGGAAAAAATATGTTGAAGCCGCTATCGATTTTTTTAGCTACCAGAAATATTTCAATGAAAACGACAGAAAAAAAGCTATCCAAAAAGTGGAAGACTTCCGGGTCCGGCCCAACAAAGAGCCAGCGCTCGACCTCCGCGGTGCCTTTGGGAACGAAGGTGAACTCCTCGATTGCCTCAAAACCTATGTGGAATACAACGATCCAGAAGCCCGTAGGCGGCTGCTTCATTTCGATTTCGCGGTGCTAAAGGATGAAATTCTCGGATATACCTATACGCAGCCTGAACCTGAACTTGTGGAAGACGAGGACGAGGGCAAAGAGGACAAAATCGAAGAACCCAAGGGCTTCAAAACCCTCCATGGTCCGCCTTTGGAAGCGATTTTAACCGCACTGTGGCAGACCCTCATCGATTTTAGATTTCAATGCATACGGAAAAAGAAATCCCCCATCCGACCCTTTGATGCGTTGAAGGGGATTTATCTCAGAGGTTTGAAATTTGTTGATTTCGACAACGACAACAAAGAGCTCGCACGGGGGTTGTTGGGGGGCATCGACGCATTTCTGGAAAAATACATCGGCCCCATCGCCCCGGAATCCGAGGAAGGGAAAGACACCGCCGAGTTTTCCTCCAGATTGCTGGATATGGATAGCCTGCCTTTTGGCCAGACAAAAACCGCGGTCCCCCATTTCCAGTTTGACATTTACTTCAAATCAGACATCAGAGGCCTCAGCGTCCGCCGCAAATTCAAGTGGGCGCTTCCGGAAACCCATCCGTTTCGGAATCTTCTGGACATGGCCAGGGCAATCCATGAAGTCGAGAAGCCCAGTTTCTGGCTGCCGGTATACCACATTCAGCACTACCCTGAACTGTTTTTCGCGCCGGACGAGACCGAAATCCACCGGGTGCTTCGGGCTGGGTTGAGCAAACTGACGATTGCTAACCTGTTTGCAAACTTGGAGAGCATCGACCTAAAATACCTGAGCAAGCTGGGGATAGCGGACCTGTCTGACGCCTATGCCAAATTTTTGGGGGCGATGGTCGATGAAGGGTACTTTTCCGCCCTTCAGGATCATTGGATCGACGGCAGTCGGTTGTATTACCGATATGAAAACGTGATAAAAAATTTGATCCAGAAAGCGGAATTTCAGAGATTCCGGCCCATTGTTTACAAGGCGTTTTTGCTGACCGAAAAACCGAAGGCAGAAGAGGCCGCCGATTTTCCCTGGGCGCAGTTCGTCCCTCATGCCGCTGTGACCGCTTTGCACCCCGCCCTCATGGGCATGCTCAATCACCGGGAAGCGTTTCTAGCCCATGCGTGGCTGGAACGGGCGACGTTTTTTCTGAACGACGACAGCCGCACCAAAATTACTGAAAATACCTGGCTGGACATCTGCGACCTAGCCACCGTCAACTATCCGTTGTTCGGTCTTGTTTCGACTCCAACCGGGGCGCTGGACACCCGAGTCGCTTCCTTTGGCCACATTCACCTTGTAGGAACACCGCCCGCCCAAAGAGGACGCCTTTCCTCGAAAATCCTCCAGCAGTACGACACGCCCGAAGACGACGACATCAAGGACGCAGCGCTGTTTCGGGAAACCCGCGAATCACGGGTCATTTCCCAAATTCTCAAGGAATATGCGCGGATTTATCCCCATGCAGAAGACGGTATATCCCTGGTAGTGTTGAACCCGGCCAACATCCAGGCGATTATCGCCGGGGTAGATGATTTTCTCCACCAAAAATTAAAGAAGGAACGGGCCGAAGAAGCCCGGGATTATCCACCGTACCATCTTTCCCTCTCCCTTTTCATGCACGTAGCTGAAAGCGGCGAGATCTCCCGGTGGCTCAGCGAATGGCGAAAGCGCTGGGATCCAGCTGAAGGGGCCTCGCGCTATGAATTTTATCAAAACTGCCGACTTTCCGTTTCTCAGAAGGTGATCACCCATCCCGGAGATTACATGATCCTGATGAAAAAGGGAGCAGCGAACGTCGATATCGCTGTCCTCACCCGTTTTATGGATACCGGCGAACCTTTTATGAATTTTAAAAAGACTTCTCCATATAAACCGGATCTCGATCACCTTCTCAAATTTCCCATCCTAGAAGCGCCCCAGTGCAAAGACAACCGCCAAGCATACCCAAACCTCCGATCACGCATCATCAGCAACCGGCGGTTCCGGCTGGCTGCGCTCCATTCAGAATTAAGCGTCCGCCTGTGGAATTCGGACGTTCCCCCTGACCGGGAGCACATCGTCCTCAGCCATAGCGATTTCGCGCCCTGGGCAAAAATTGTGGATCAGATGCACCGGAATGCTTCATGGGTCCTTTGTCTGGACCCGTCGGTGGACACACGGTTGATCCAAAAGGGGAGCCTTGACGCTCAGAGTGAGGGTAAAAGGGAGATCATCGGTTTTGCCTCCGGGGTCGGCGCTCACGGCGAGTTGAACTACACCCTCTCTACTGAACGGGCGAGCCTGCTAGATGTACAAAAGATGATCCAGAAAAGGGTCAACAACCTGTTCGGTCCATGGGAGCCAGTGGATTCCGAAAACGCGGCGCGATTTCTTGTTCGGGAAGCCCGTAAGCTCTCCGGCATCTCTCTGGTACGGGCTACAGGCAGAGGCGAACAGGTCAGGGATTTGATTGCCTATGCCCTAGTGCGGCGCTGCCTGCCGGAAATGGAGCAAAACGGCTCAATCCTTTGCGACGAACTCATCGTGCTGGACGCCTTTCCCCACTGGTTTGCAAGCATCGGTGGTGTGCGGGAAATGTATCCCGATCTCTTAAGAATCAGCGCGTCGCTGGCCGAAGATGGGCTGATCGATGTCCATGCGACCATTCTGGAATGCAAAATCTCAAGCAATATCAATCGCCACATCCAGAAGGCCCGGTCCCAGCTCGAGAATGGATTGCATCATCTGGTTGCCCGGTTTAGGTCCAAAGGCGGTGAATCGAATCAGGCCGCTTACCGGTTTAGCGGCTCAAGTCCGATTTTCCGTTTTGATCAACGTTTCTGGTGGGCTCAGCTACAACGATTGATCGCCAGCAAGGCAGTGGTAGAAAACGAGGAGCTGGAATTGGCTACCGCCGCGCTGGAATCATTGGGCGAAGGGCGGTTTCGGATTCAATGGAAGGCGGCGGCACTCACGATATGGACGGAAACCACTGACCACTACAATAGCGACTTCTTTCAAACGGTAGAAGAATGGTCGTTTCAGCAGGAGGGTTGCGAAATTGCCATCCCGCTCATTTCCTGTGGGGGCGCCCTTATCCGGCGGATCGGCCGCGGCAACTACCCTGTCGCCCTTCCCCTTAAGCCTTTGGAAACACCTGCGACATCGCCTCCTCAAGCGGTAACGCCTGCAGATTTGGCAACCACATTAGTACCCATTGAGCCTCCTGACACTCTTTCTCCTGTAGAGGA
Source organism: Desulfatiglandaceae bacterium (assembly GCA_046498185.1). Lineage (GTDB taxonomy): Bacteria > Desulfobacterota > DSM-4660 > Desulfatiglandales > Desulfatiglandaceae > CAYXDR01. The sequence continues at coordinate 16,633 of JAWOBE010000017.1, forward strand.
ATTTGCGTCTGCGGAGACAAAAGACCAGGATGACGGGACGCCCGACTCCCAACAGGAGGGCGGGGAACCATTAGAAAAGGGTAAAACTACCTCCCCTATGTCGTCTACTGTATCTCGCACGCCACCGAATCGCCTCTTCTTGGGCGCAACGGATTCCAAAAGGGAAATCTACTGGGAATTCGGGCATTCGGAATTGACCAATCGCCATATCCTTATTTTTGGTAAATCCGGAGTAGGAAAGACCTACGCGATTCAAGCCTTGCTTCTGGAAATGGGATTGAATGGCCAGAACTCCATCATAGTAGATTACACCAACGGGTTTCTACCCGACCATCTGGAGCCCGTAGTCGTCGATACCTTGAAGCCCGAGACCCACCTGGTCCGGCAAACGCCATTGCCCATCAACCCGTTCCGAAAGCAAGAGCAGCGAATTGCTGGATTCGATCCCATACCGGAAGATTCGCACACAGTAGGGGGGCGCATCGCCACGGTGATCAATTCGGTTTACTCGAACGTTGGGGAACAGCAGCGGGCGGTGTTGATTGAAACCATCGCGGCAGGACTGGACGAAGAGGAGGCGGAGTTCCGATTCCCCGCGCTGCTGGAACGGCTGAAGGAACAGGGTGCATCTGGGCTCTCCCTTGCCAGCAAATTGAGCCCGATGGTGCATATGAAGTTGTTCGGGCAGGATGATTCCGGGAACTGGGACCGGCTGTATGGTTCCGGTGAGGTCAGGGCAAACATCCTCCAGTTAGCAGGCGTTCCTAGGGACATCGCCCGGATCGCGACTGAGTTCATTCTGTGGGATCTGTATGATTACGCCTCGAATTCAGGCCGAAAAGATGTGCCCCTGCCCATTGTTCTGGACGAAATCCAAAATCTCGACCATCGACTAGATGCACCCCTGGGGAAATTTCTCACTGAAGGCCGTAAGTTCGGTCTCTCTTTGATTCTCGCCACTCAGACCCTGAGTAATCTCAGGGGAGAAGAAAGGGATCGTCTTTTTCAGGCATCCCATAAACTCTTTTTCAAACCAGCAGAGACTGAGGTTAAAGAATACGCAAGGATCCTGGAGCAAGGTAGTTATGAGAAAGCTGAAACATGGATAGCGCGCCTCAATAAACTGAACAGAGGCGAATGCTATTCGCTCGGGCCGTCTTTGAACCCCGGGACCGGCGAACTGGAAAACAAGATCTTCAAGATCCATATCTCCTCTCTTCAAGAACGATTGAAAAAGGATAGCGATAATGACTGAAACAGGCAAAAAAAGTAAAGGCCGTCTCGGATTGAGATTCCACCAGACCTTTGTCCCGGAGAGACACTATCTGTCGGCATTGCTCCGGTTTGCCGCCGAAGACGGATATGGCGATAACATCCAAATCTCGGAAAAAACCGGCATCCCTACCGGCAAATCCAGCGGCAAAGTCCCTGCAATCCTGCAATACGCTCAGGGAATGGAGCTGATTTTCACAAAAGGAAAGGGTGCGAACCGTCAAGTTCGCCCTACTGCGTGGGGAGAAACACTGCTGGGCAAAGATCCCCAGCTATCGGAGGCAGTCACCCAATGGCTGTTACATCTGAATTTATGTCGACGCCGAGGCGGTGCGGAAATATGGTTTCGCACGTTTGGGCCAGGCAGCGATGTTCTCGGCCGCCAGTTTGACCGTCAGGTCCTGGATCAATACCTATCCGGCCTTTTCGGCGTCGCAAATAGGTCTCTCATCGGCCCCCTTCAACGCACTTATGAAGACCCATCAGCCCTGAAAAAAACCGGTGCGCTCATCACAGAGAAAAACGTCATGCGGCGTAACCGGGCACCATTAACACCCGAATTCGCCAATGGCTGGGCCTGGTTTCTGTTAACTTTGTGGGACCAGCATTTTCCTGGCGACCGTCAGGCAGCCGCATCCGATGTAGAGACTGAAACTTTTTGGGGACGACTTCATGGATGGAACGATACTCAACGTGAACAGGCGCTGACATCGATTCAGACGACCGGAGCTATATCCATTGACAAGCAGATGCAGCCCTGGGTGTTGACACGTAAAATGGCGGCAGCGGATTTAACATCCCGAATTGTTATTTAAACTATGATTTTTCCTATGATCAGGAATGATGCCGCTACTCATATGAATACCTGAATCACTTTCATCTCTGCTCACAATGTCTTTGGGAGGTCCTATGGCCCAATTAAAAGACGCCATCGGCTTTCGTCATGACCTTTTCTTCGGAGGCGCGGTTCAAATCGACTGGTTTGAAACGGACCCCGAAAAGAGAGACTTGGCCAGTGCCAATTTCGTTTTCCACGGCCCTGAATACTTCGGCGTCACAGATGAGGACAAGGAAGAGGGCAAAAGCTATGCCCTAATCGACACGGTTTCCCTGACCTCGAAATTGCTGGCGGCAATGACGCCGAGCAGTAATGATCGGTTTCCCATCACCCTGGCCATCGCTGGGTATGGCGCAGGAAAATCCCATTATGCCCTGACCTTGGCCAACTTGTTGTCTGCGCCGTCGGAATCGATAGCAGATGTAATCCTCAACAATATCGAACATGCTAGCCCTGCTCTTGGAAAACAGATTCACAACCAAGTCGATGATTGGGACCGTCCATTCCTGGTGTTGCCCATCAACGGCATGACAGATTTCAATCTAGCCGAGGAGTTGAGTCGACAGGTGCTGGTTCAACTCCGGGCGAGGGATCTGGATACGACACCGGTAGAAGATCTCTGGCCACGCTTCCAGGATGCGGAGGCGTTTGTCGAACGAAATTTCGAAAAGTGGCGATCGGAATTTGAGAAGGTATTCGGCCCCGACATCGCACCAGAGACAATACAGCATGAGCTGAAAAGTCACAACGAATCGACGTTTCAACAGGTCAATGGAATTTTTGAAGCGGCCATCGGGAAGTCCATCCGGGTATCCGGTGCCGAGTCCGCCAATCAGTTGATCACTACCGTGTGCCAGGAATATTGCGGCGACAACGACCCGTTTCAAGGTCTCGTGATCCTATTCGACGAATTCGGCCGTTACCTAGAGTTTGCAATCGAGAAGCCCCATATAGCGGGTGACGCTGCCCTTCAGCAGGTATTTGAGGGGGTTCAGGACAACGCCGAGCGATGTTTCATGCTTTGCACTATTCAGTACGAGCTGAAAACCTATATTTCCCGTGTGTCCCGTGAAAAACGCAATGTAATACAAAGATATGTTGGTCGGTATGACGCGGCACGAAAATACTATCTATCATCGAACCTGGAAACTCTGTTTGCCCACCTGATCGAAAAAAAACAGCCAACACTCATTGAAAAACGACTACTTTCTGATAATGCCAAAGACCAATGGAAAGCTATCCATGCCGCCATAGGTGGCTGGTTTCCCGAAACCCGCAAAGATGCCGTTTGGCGAGAAACCGATCCGTTTTTCCAGACAATCGTCAAAGGCTGTTGGCCATTGCACCCTATGGCTACCCTTTTCTTGACCCGGTTAGGAAATCAACTGCAGCAAAGGTCCGCTGTCACCTTTATTGACACCCTGCTACGGAAGGAATCGGATCGGAATCTAAATATATCCCCGGACGACTGGACCCTGCCGGCTACCGCCCTATTTCAGATGAAACGCGGCCTCAATGATCCTTTGTTGCGGGAACTGATCGGTTCCGAGGAATTCGCTACTAGCAGCTCGCTTGCCCATGCCTATTCGGCGGTAGAAGAACGTTACCAACATGATTTCAAGGACACCGAACGGCGCGTCCTTCTATCGATCCTAGTTGCGGACAAAATGGGACTGAGAGCCGTTGATCAAACCGACTACCACCACGCGCTGGCTCATCTTTCTGGTCAATCGAAGGCCCAGATCGATGGCATCGCCAAAGAGCTGACCCATGAATACAACGTTCTGGAATGGAATGACCGCTTTGTCCGGTACGATATTATCAGCGAGGGGATTCCCCGTAGCCGTTTTACGAGGTTTTTGGACAGAAAGATCAAGGAAATCTCTTTGGATAAAGTCGAGGATCTTTTCACGCTACACCTCTGGAAATGGGCTGATTTGGAAGCGTATCAGAATATTGATCCGGAATTTGCCGCTGAATACAATATCATCACGTCGGAATGGCGTTTTCAGACAGTGCTGTCCAACAGGATACGCATCGATCAGGATATGAACCAGGCTGTAATGGATTGGCAGGCTGCTGTCAGGCCGGATCAGCACAGGGGCCAGCTTATCTATTGCTATGTTCCCGCTGACGCCCGGATCGATGAAGTACGCCAGCGTCTGTCGCGAAAATTAGACACGCTAATGGACGAAAATAATGCGGTTCCCGTCGCGCCGGTCTTCGTGGCAATCCTACACGATAAAACAGATGCACTTAGGCACCTGATCGCAGAGTATTGGGTGCTTTCAGATGGTTTGAGTGCGGAAGAAAAACAAACATATAAGAATTTTATCGATGATCAGCAATATCGCGTCTCACAGGAAATCCAAAACGAATTCGTGGCCCTTATTCAGGAAGGCAATTTTATCTTTCCACGGGTTTTCCGACCGAAAAACTACCAAATAGAGAAGGTCTGCTTATCCCTTTTCGAAAACACCTACCCTAATATCATCCCCTTTCCGTTCGATGGTTTAAAAACAACAAAAGGGAAAGCGGCTGATTACTGCCGAGAGATCACGGCTGAACTGTTCAGGGGAAGTCTGAACGAAGAATGGCTTTCGCGACGAGAGGCGAACCTCCAGAGGCGAGCAAAACAGGTGCTGGTCCTAACTTGGCATGTGTTAAGCAAGGAAAACGGAAGAATTAGCTGGTATCCTGAGCATCAGCAATTAAGAGACATTATTGAAAATTTTGAGGCGAGGCTTGAAAAAGATCAAAAACTCAATCTTGGTGAAATGGCACATGAACTGATCGCCCCGCCTTATGGATTCAATATCGCTTCGGCCGGCATGCTGATTGGCTCGTTTATATCCCCCCGTGTAGAATCCCTATCACTGATTTGGAATGGCGAAAGTATTTCATGGTCTGTATGGCTAAGCAATGCGTTTGTAAAAAAGTTTCTCGATCTAAAAAAACTCGACGAAACGGAAATCGAACAGGTTGATACGGATGAATGGCAAATACTTCTTGAACGTTGGACAGCTGAAACGGAACATACTAAATGCGTTGATTTTATGTGGGATGCAGAAGAGTTGAACCTTCGTATTCCCTTGTCGTCCGATCTGTTACTTGAACGATGGAAAAATTTGAAGGAGAAGGCTGAAAGATCTGAAAAATCGCTAAAAGAATTCGATAATTTCATAGAAAAAGAATTGAAATACCTGCAAATTGCTCTTGAAAAAGAAGATGTAGGTAATATTAGTCGGGTTGGCAAGGATGCACTCTACCGATACAAAAAGATGAGCACTGAATCCAAAGCATGGACTGACGAACAATTGGAGCAAGTTGAACAAATAGTCAGTCAAGCGAAAGCAGCCGTTGAAAGCCTTTTTCAAGAATGGCTACAAAATCAAAGCTGTATCCATTTTGCAAGGATTGACAGTTTTCGAGACAAAATGATCAACAAAGTCGGCGGCAATCTTAAAGAATTGGGCCTGACTAATTTTTATAATCAGTTGGAGGAGCGTACTCAAAATATCATTGCTGATATGGAAAACCGACAGAAAGTCTCCTTTATCGTGGATGAAGCCGAGGCGTTCTTAGTCGGAAAAAAAGTTTCCGATACATCCAAAATTGTTACTTTAGGAGAATGGATAGACCGCTGCAACGAGTTAACTAAAGATTTGAAAAGAGCAAAAAAATCAAAAGATGTGCCCGAAATTGACAAAGCTATTGCAAGGCTTTCTGATTTTCAAAAATCGTGCAAAGAGCAGCGAAAACAGCATCGAAACCGATGCGATGAGTTTTTCGACAAAACCTTTTCAAGCATTGAAGATATTCGCGATGCCCATGTTGAAATTCGTGACCTTATGGCAATTTTTTCTGGGGAAGACCTCGATATCGAGGAACTGAATAAAATGGAAAACCGCCTCACTCAATTTGAACAGGATTTCTCTTATTTGAACGATTTGTCTAAGTCTGAAAGCGAGCTCCGTCAATTTTTGGAGGAAAGAATCCAGCAGATCCATTCAGAAGAAAAAAAAGACGAGGATCTTCCTCTTTGGAGAGATGCTGAAGATATCTATGAAAAATTCATGGAACATATTCTTGCAGATCGAAAAAAACGTTCCAATAAGTGGCTTGAAGGAGTTTTTCAGTCTCAGAAAAACATTCAAAATATGGACGCCGCTAATTGTCAGCGCCTCTTATCACGGCTAGAAGCCTTCCCGATCTACCTCACTTCTGATGATGAGGTCAAAATAGAAGAAATGAGAACCGCCATTCAGAAACGTCTCGAGAATCTTAAGGTGGAAGGATTGCTAGTGCAATTCCGAAAATTGCCACAGAAACTAAAACAAGAATTTTACGATATAATCGCCCATGAACTTCTTAATCCTAAATAAAAAACTGGGTCCGTGATAAATTTGCTTTTATTTTGCTGTCAGCATGCATATTGACTATTTGCTATCAGATTCTGTATTTCGCCTTGACGTTTTTCTGTGACTTGGAGAAATGAAAATTGGATATTGTCGGCTTGGATGTAGGATATTCAGCGACCAAGCGAACCTCAGTAGTTGCGAGATTTATGGATGGGCGGCAGTGGACCCATATGGTAGGACAGACAGACCGTATAGATAAGCTCTGCGCCGTAGTAGATGATTGAGCTGTTCAGCGGATGAAACGCTCCTTGCCGGAGCCCGAATGAAAGGGTCCACAGTTTGTCCCATGAAAAATCCACACCTTAATTGACCGCAACTGACAATCCCTCGTGCAAGATTAAAGAAAACTCCTCGGAGGCGGACCTCATGAATCCCACCCTCAAGGCCTTAGCCCAGGTGTGCAAGGAGAAGCGGACCGAGGAGAAGCTCCTCTTCACCCCCTCCTACAGTGTGGGTCACCAGCTCGGCGAGGCCCTCTCCCGGGCGGGCGTCCCCTGGCTGAACCTGCGGACCGTCCCGGTGGCGGCCCACGCAGAGGAGCGCGCCCTCCCCGAGATGGCGGCCCGGGGCATGCGGCGGATCGATCCCCACGAGCAGCTGCTCCTGGTGGAACGGCTCTTCTTGGAGGACCCGGTGCTCTCTGTGGGCTACTTCGCCGGAGCCGCCTCGCCGCCGGGGGTGGTGCGCGCCCTGTGGCAGTCCATTTGCGAGCTTCGCATGGCCGGGCTCGGGCCGGAGGACATGCGGGTGGAGGCCTTTGTGGTGCCCGGGAAGGGCGAGGCGGTGCAAAGGCTTCTTGGGGCCTACGAGAGGGCCCTCGAGGATGAGTGGCTCGTGGACGAGGCTGGCCTGCTTTGCGTGGCCCTGGGGGTGGAGGAGGACGGCGCCACAGAGGGCGGAAGCGTGGTCATGGCGCTTGCCGGGATGGCGCGCCATCCGCTGGAGAAACGGTATGTGAAGCAGGTGGCCAAAGGCGCGCTTCGGGTGCTCGGGCAGCAGAGGGTTCCGGGGCTTGCCAGGCCGGGGCGGCTCCTGGAGGGACAGGAGGCGGGATCGGGGGGAAGCCCGCCTTCCATGGACCTGGACCGCTTGCGGTGGCTGTGGGCCCCGGAGGAGGCGCCTCCGGCCTTGGGGGACGGCTCGGTCTCGCTCTTTCACGCTGCGGGCGAGTCCAACGAGGTGCGGGAGGTGCTCCGGCGGGTGCTGACCCAGGGTGTGCTACTGGACGAGGTGGAGGTCCTCTTCACCCGGGAGGAGCCTTACGCCTCCCTGTTCCTGGGGCTGGCCTGGTCCCTGGACCTGCCCGTGACCTCTGGAGGCGGCATCCCCATCTCCCACACGCGGCCGGGAAGGGCGGTCCGGTTCTTCCTGGAGTGGCAGAAGGAGGACTTCCTTCAGCGGCCCCTGATGCGTCTCTTGGCCGGGGGATATCTTGATTTTGCGCGGGCGGGGATCCTGGGGGAGGTCCCTTCCTTTGGCAGGGCCGCGGCCCTGGTCCGGAAGGCCGGGATCGGTTGGGGCCGGGAGCGCTGGGCTAAGTGCCTGGAGGCCCTGGAGGGGGATTACCGGGCACGGGCAGAGGCCCTTGTGGAGGAGGGGGAGCAGGAGCTGGCCCAAGGCGCGCTCGCGGAGGCCGCCCAAGCGGCCTGGGTGGGGCAACTGGTTCGAGAGCTCCTGGCCTTGGCCCCGGAGGCGGTCGAGGGCGAGGCCCCCTCGCTGGGGGCGATCTGCAAGGGGTTGGTGGGGTTCCTGGAGCGGTTCTCACGGGCAGCGAGCGGGGAGGACGGGGAGGCCCGGTCGCGGCTGATCGAGCTTCTGGAGACCTTGGGCCGGGTGCCGGCCGCATCGGGTGCGGGGGGCTGGATGGCCTGGCTCGAGAAGGCGCTCGAGGGACTCCGGGTGGGGGCGTCCTCCCCGCGGCCCGGCCACCTGCACGTGGGGTCGTATGCCCAGGGCGGGCACAGCGGGAGGAAGAACACCTTCGTGGTGGGGCTCGACCAGGGGCGGTTTCCCGGGATCCCGGCCCAGGACCCGGTGTTGCTCGATGCGGAGCGGGAGGCGCTGGGCGGAGGGCTTCTCCTCTCCGGGGAGGTGGTGGAAGAGAATCAATACGCCCTGGCCCGGTGCCTGGGTTCCCTGGAAGGGAAGCTCACCCTGAGCTGCTCCTGCCGGGACCTGGCCGAGGACCGGGAGATCTTCCCCTCCTCGGTCCTGCTGAACGCCTACCGGCTGATCACGGACGACCGCCAGGGGGACTACCAGGACCTGGAGCGGTACCTGGACGTGCCGGCCGGGTTCGTTCCAGGTGAGGGGACGGTGCCCCTGAACGACTGGGAGTGGTGGTTCGCCCGGGGCGGGACGCAGCTCCCCGAGGAGGCGGTGCTCTCCGCGTACCCGGGGCTCAGGGCGGGCCGGGAGGCCGAGGTCGCACGGGAAGGGGCGGTGCTCACCGTGTTTGATGGATGGCTTCCTTCCGCCGAGGGGCACCTGGACCCGGGGTCCGAGGGCGTGGTGCTCTCCAGCTCGCGGATCGAAGACCTGGCCAAGTGCCCTTTCCTGTTTTTTCTGAAGCACGTTCTAAGGCTCGAACCGATCGAGGAGGTGGAGCGGGACCTCTTTCAGTGGCTGGACCCCATGCAGCGGGGAAACCTGCTCCACGCGGTGTTTTGCCGGTTCATGGAGCGGCTTCGGGAGGAGGGGGTGCAGCCCAGCCTGGAGCGGCATCGGGCATGGATCGAGGCCATGGCCCGGGAGGAGGTCGAGAGGTGGAGCGAACGGGTGCCGCCGGCCACCGAGCTGGTGAAGGAGCACGAGGCCCGGGACATCCTGCGTGCGGTCCGGATTTTCCTGAGGGATGAGGAGGCCCACTGC
>JAWOBE010000031.1:0-40406 GCA_046498185.1 Desulfatiglandaceae bacterium
TCCTGGGAAGAAGCGTTGTCGCTGGTTGAGCGGAAACTTACGGACATCCGGCAAACCCATGGAAACGATGCGGTCGCCGTTTACCTGGGCAACCCGAATACCCATACCATGGCCGGCGGGCTTCCTGACATGGCGGTGTTTTCCAGGGGATCGATAAGGCATACATCGGTTCTGGCTCTTGGAGGAGACAATCTTACTTACGACCTTTCAGTAGGGCTCAGGACGCCAAAGGCCGACGCTGAAAAAATTAAGATCAGGTACGGCTGCTGCATGTCGTCTCTGATCGGTGAAGACGAAACGATAGAGGTGCCCGGCGTCGGAGGAAGAAAATCCAGGACGCTGAGCCGCCAGATACTCGGCGAAATTCTGGAGCCAAGGGTGGAGGAAATTTTTTCGCTTGTTTTCTCGGATCTTGAGAACTCCGGATATGCAGATGAAATCTCCTCCGGTGTGGTCGTCACCGGGGGGTCCGCCGAGTTGTCCGGCGTGGTGGAACTTGCCGAGCAGGTTTTCAACTCGCCGGCACGAATCGGGTACCCGCAAGGTATCACCGGGCTTGTGGATATGGTTACCCAGCCGATGTATGCAACGGCTGTGGGTTTGGTGCGTTACGGCACTAAAATGAGCAAAGAAGACAAGGCATTCAGGATCAGAGACGCAAATATTTTTAACCGGGTGATCAACCGCATGAAGCTTTGGTTCAAGGAGGTTATATGAGCGATTCAGGGGAGGAAGCCTCTGATTCTTCGCGGATGTGCGGTAAAGATTTTGCCGGTGGTGCAAAGGAGGACGCCATGAAGGAATTAAAGTATGAATTGTTTGAAGAGCGTCGCGAGGAACCCCGTGATGTACGCATCCTGGTGATAGGAATAGGGGGCGCCGGGGGAAATGCTGTGAACACAATGATCCGGGCGGAATTGCCCGGCGTGAACTATGTTGTTGCGAACACCGACAGCCAACACCTGGATATGTCTCTGTGCGAGAATAAAATCCATCTCGGCCCTGAAACGCTGAGGGGTCTTGGGGCCGGCGCGGATTCCGAGCTCGGGCGGAAAGCCGCTGAAGAGGTGCTTGACGCGATCAAGGAGGCGGTCGAAGGGTATCACATGGTGTTTCTGACCGCCGGAATGGGAGGTGGAACAGGCACCGGTGCCTCTCCGGTAATCGCGCAGGCGGCCAAGGAGAAAGGCGCACTGACGGTTGCTGTTGTATGCAAGCCGTTTGAATTCGAAGGGGACAAGAGGATGCGGCGTGCGGTGGAAGGAATCGAGGAGCTCAGAGATGAAGTGAACAGCCTCATCGTGATTCCCAATGAGCGCTTGACCAGTGTAGGCAGCAAGAGCACTCCTTTCAAAGATTTGATGAGTCGCGCCGACAATGTGCTGCTGCAGGCCGTTAAGGGGATATGCAACGTCGTCCGAAAAGACGGGCATATAAATCTGGACTTCAGCGATATGCGCAAGGTCATGTCTGAAAACGGTTCGGCGATCATGGGGCTTGGAAGAGCCAGTGGTGAAAACAGGATGATCGAAGCGGCTGAAGGTGCCATCAGCAGCCCATTGTTGGAGGATATCTCCATTCATGGATCCAAGGGGCTTCTCGTAAATATCGTCGGATCCTCCGGGATGACTATGGAAGAAATCCACGAAGCGTGCGGATATATAAAGGATCAGGCCAGCAGGGACGCAGAGATTCTCTGGGGGGTGGTATTCGACGACCAGATGGGTGATGAGGCGGAAGTTACCGTTATCGCCACCGGAATCAACGCCCAGGTAGCGGGGGACAACGTGGTGAATATCAGGTCTGCGCGTCCAGGCCCCAAGAACAGCCGTAATCCGCGACAGCAACAGCAGAATCCTTCCCAGACGGAGGAAGTGGCATCATTTAAAGTCCGGGAGGCCACGCCGGATGAGGCGGCAGGAGAATGGACCGTGAGGAAAGACGGTGAAAATCTCGATGTTCCGACGTTTCAACGCAAGGGAAAAACATCCGCGGCGATTTCTGAGATGAACAGAAAAAAACGTCGTGGATTTCTCGAAAGGTTCGGATTTAAAAATGATGTTGAGAGCCCCGCATTTATCAGGGCCGGCCTCGATTAAAAGACAAGGGCTTTAAAGAAAAAATGCGGAAAATGCGCGACATCGGTTTCGAACCGGTAGGGGCCAACCTCCAGGCGTCGTACCGGGATATCGAGTCCCTTTACAGGGCAAGGCTTGCTGGTGAAACAGGGCATATAATCAAAGAGCATGGCGGTCGTCTGTCAGTCGCGCTCGTGTACGCGAACAGCTACCGCCTGGGTATGTCCAACCTGGGTTTTCAAGCAGTATATCGCTTGTTGAACTCCAGGCCCGACGTTGCCGCGGAACGTGTGTTTTTGCCCGAAGGGGCCGAGATGTCTCTGTACGTGCGCTCCGGAAGACCTCTGTTGTCGCTTGAAACGTCTAAGCCCCTGTATGACTTTGATGTCGTGGCGTTCTCGCTGTCCTTTGAGCATGACTATCTGAATGTCTTGAAGATGCTGGAGATGGGAAGGATAATGTTGTTGGGCGTCGACAGGGATGCAGACGAGCCTTTGGTGACGGCTGGAGGCGTGGTTACATATCTGAATCCGGAACCGCTCGCAGACTTTATCGATGTTTTCATCCCCGGTGATGCTGAAGTAACCCTGGATCCGTTTGTCGAAAGTGTGTTCGCAGTATGGCAGGGTGGCGGGAGCAGGCGCGATAGGCTGGACCGATTGGCTGTTTCAAATCCGTCGGTATATGTTCCTTCCTGTTATTCACCCGAATACGGCCCCGGGGGGACCCTTGCGGCGTTCAGGCCTTTGGCCGCCGGGGTTCCGGAAAAGATACATGTGGAAAGGGCATGGGGTTCCAGCTGGCCGCCTGCCTGTTCGACGGGGATGACTCGGGAAAGCGAATTTTCGGATATGTTTCTCGTGGAAACGGGTCGAGGCTGCGGGCGGTCCTGCCGGTTTTGTGCTGCAGGCTATGTTTACAGGCCGCCGCGGTTTCACGCAGAGACCGCGATTCAATCTTTGGTCGAAGGTCCTGCTCGCGAAGGCAGAAGAATAGGTCTCGTCGGCACTGCGGTGAGCGATATGCCGGGAATCGAACAGATTTGTTCATCCATATGCGACTCAGGCGGTTCATTCAGTCTTTCTTCTCTCAGGGCGGACAACATTGATGGGGAATTTGTCGGGCTGCTTTCACGCGGCGGACAAAGAAGCCTCTCGATAGCTCCCGAAGCAGGATCGGAGAGATTGCGACGGGTGATAAACAAACACCTGACAATGGAGCAGCTGACGGATGCCGTGGCTACGATCGCTCATGCAGGGGATTTTTCAATAAGGCTTTACGTCTTGATCGGTCTGCCCACAGAAAGCGTTGAGGACAGGCATGCATTGGTCAGGATGGTTAAAGAGTTGAAGCATACAATCGTCAAGGCGTCCGCTGACAGGGGGACGATAGGTCGAATCCGGTTGAGCGTCAATTGTTTTGTTCCGAAACCGTTCACCCCTTTTCAATGGGCGCCGTTCGGCCAGGTTTCGACTTTAAACGAAGCCCGCAAGACGATAACCAGGTCACTGGCCAGGGAAGGTGGGATTCGGGTGTCCTGCGATGTTCCCAAATGGGCTTATGTGCAGGCGCTTCTAAGCCTCGGAGACAGGCGGGTAGGCGGGATGCTGTTGAACGCACACAGATTCAGTGGAGACTGGAAAAGGGCTTTCAAATACTCGGATGTAAACCCGGATTTTTTTGTATACAGGCCGAAAGGCTTCGATGAAGTTTTTCCCTGGGATTTTCTTGATCACGGCATACGCAAATCTTTTTTGAAAAAAGAGTATTTGCTGGCCCTGGAAGGAAAAGAGTCGGAAGTTTGCAGAGCAGGCGAATGCACAAGGTGCGGAGTCTGCATGCCTTAGGCATTCCAGACATCTGTCAGGAAATGGCTATACTTACGGTAAGATAGAGATCGCCCATGCTGCCGTCCAGGTTTTTCCTACCCATACCTTTCAACCTGAGTGTTGATCCGTCGCGGGTTTTGGGCGGGATACGAACCTTCATCAGCCTGGAATGAAAACCCCAGGGTAGGTTTATCAATTTTACAGCTCCCTTTTCAGCTTCAAGAGGCGTAACTTTTATAATTCCTTTAAGGTCGGCCGTGGTGCGGTCACCGGCGGTGTTAACGGTTTGAAGATGGTGCGTATGCCGCCTTTTGGAAACTCCGCCATCCGCTGGTTCCTGTCGGGCCTTGGTAGGCTGAAAAAGGGTTTTTAGCAATAATAATCCGCATAAAAATCCGCCGATATGCGCCCACCATGCAACTCCGGCGCCGTGTGCCGGGGCTCCGGTGGCATTCAAAAATTGCAGTAAAAACCATATTCCAAGGAAGAAAAAAGCCGGTATTTCAATGAACCATGGTATAAAAAAAATTGGTATGAGGGTGAGAATTTTAGCTCCGGGGTATAGAAGAAAATAGGCTCCCATTACACCTGCTATCGCACCACTGGCCCCTACGGTGGGGATGCGGGAGTCCCAGTTCAATCCAAGATGAAACAGCCCGGAGACCACCCCGCACAAAATGTAAAAAACGAGATAACGGATATGACCGACCCGGTCTTCTACGTTATCTCCGAAAATGTAGAGCGACCACATGTTCCCGATCAAGTGCCAGAAGCCTCCGTGGAGGAACATGAAAGAGAAAATGGCTGCGACCTGCTGGTGAGCAGTGAAGTGGGATGCGATTTCTCCAACGGTATAACGTGCGGGAATGAGGCTATATGTGACAATAAACTGGTTCACGTTTTGGCCCAGCGAAAGCTGGTAGAAATATACCAGGACATTTACTCCGATGATCATCATGTTGATGATCGGGTAAGTCCCGGACTGAACGGTGTCTCGAATCGGAATCATAAAAATTTTGCTTCGGCTACGCCGACTATGGTGTCAATGGAAGACTGCTAATGAAAAAAAATTAACATATCAGGGATTGAACATCTTTTCAAATTTGAATCACAAACCTGAATCACAAAACAATTGACGGCAAATCACCGGTCTGATAGGACTCAGGCCGTTTCCAGCGAATAAGGAGAAATCAACTGTGGAATTTACCGCGATCAAAGGATTCAAGGATGTACTGCCGGATGAAATCGGTCTATGGCAACTGATAGAGACCCGTGCAAAAGCGCTTCTGGATTCGTTTTGTTTCCAGGAAATACGGCCGCCGTTAATCGAAAAAAACGAGGTTTTCAGCCGTGGCATCGGGCAGGAGACCGATATCGTGAGCAAGGAAATGTATTGCATCACGGACAGCAAAGGAGCCGTGATCACGTTGAGGCCCGAGGCTACCGCCTCGATGGTGAGGGCTTATATCCAGCACAGGCTTTATTTGCAAAGGCCGGTACAGAAACTTTATACGATCGGGCCGATGTTCCGGCACGAGCGACCACAGAAGGGAAGGTACAGGCAGTTCCACCAGGTAGACGTGGAGATTTTTGGAGATTCAGGGCCTCGAAGCGATTGCGAAGTTATTGCGGTGGCCTATTATCTACTCCAGGCATTGGGTCTTAATGGGCTTTCGTTAAAGCTGAACTCCCTCGGATGCCGGAAATGCCGTCCGCGTTTTAAGAAGGATTTGAGGGAATATTTATCCGACCGGGCCGATGGACTTTGCGCGGATTGCAGAAGAAGAGCTGTTGCGAACCCGCTCAGGGTTTTTGACTGTAAAGTTGAAGGCTGTGGAAAGGTCGTTGCAGATGCCCCGGCTATAACCGATTATCTTTGCGGGGAGTGTTCCGAACATTTCGATGGAGTGCAGGAATTGCTGTCCGCACTGGATATAAAATTTTTTCTGGATCCCTCACTTGTCAGAGGGCTCGATTATTATGCCCGCACGACATTTGAGATCCAGACAGACCGGCTCGGCGCCCAAAATGCTGTAGTAGGCGGAGGGCGTTACGACGGCCTGGTGGAATTGCTTGGCGGGCCGGATCACCCGGCGATCGGCTTTGCGATGGGGATGGAGAGATTGGTCGCTCTTCTCGAGGAAAACGGACCGTTGGAGCAGCCGGGACCTGATTTATTTGTGGCAAGCCTCGGGGCGGAGGCTGAAAAAATTTGTTTTCGTCTGATTCAGAAATTGAGAACAGCCGGAGTCCGCGTCGAGGCCGAATATCAGTCCCGCAGCCTGAAGGCCCAGATGAAGAGGGCCGGAAAGGTCGACGCAAGTTATGTGCTGATCGTGGGGGAAAATGAGTTAAGGGCCGGGAAAGGTGTATTGAAGAACATGAGCGATGGGAGCCATGTCGATATTCCTTTGTCCGATGCCGAGAGTATGTTAGCGGTAGCGGTCGGAAAAAAATAAAAGGCAATGTGAAGTTGCTTTAATGGAGACGTGATGAATGAAGTCGAAAAGGTCGTAAGCTCACTCGGCGGCTGGAAAAGGACCGCTGATTGCGGCAATATTCGAATCGCCGACGAAGGTACTGAAGTCGTGCTGATGGGCTGGGTCAACAGTCGCAGGGATCTTGGGGGCCTGATATTTGTAAACATGAGAGACCGAACAGGGGTCGCCCAAGTGGTATTCGATCCCGGCGAAAACCCGGGCTGTCACGAAAAGGCCAGGGTGCTCAGGAACGAGTGGGTAGTGGCCGTTCGCGGAATTGTAACCCGGAGGCAAGAGGGCATGGCGAACCCCAATATGCCTACAGGGGAAGTGGAAGTGCATGCCCTCGAGATAAAAGTTTTAAACGAGACCGAGACCCCGCCTTTCCAAGTTGACGGGGCGGTAGATGCTTCTGAGGCTCTCCGACTGAAGCATCGTTATCTGGAGCTGCGCAGACCGGCGATGTTTCGTTCGCTTCAATTGAGGCACCGGGCCGCTTCCTCCATCCGGGGATTCCTGGATTCGCATGGATTTATCGAGGTGGAAACACCGATGCTGACCAAGAGCACGCCCGAAGGAGCGAGGGACTACCTGGTGCCGAGCAGGGTTAATCCGGGGCTGTTCTACGCTCTCCCCCAATCGCCGCAGCTGTTCAAGCAATTGTTGATGATATCGGGGATCGACCGTTATTACCAGATAGTAAGGTGTTTCCGAGATGAGGACCTGCGTGCCGACAGACAGCCGGAATTCACGCAGGTGGACCTGGAAATGGCCTTTATAGATGAAGAAGACGTGATCGAAATCGTGGAAGCGATGATGACGCAGCTGTTCAGGGATGTACTTCAAAAAGAGATCCAGGTACCGTTTCCCCGGTTGACCTATTCGGAGGCGATGCAGCGCTACGGCACAGACAGGCCCGACACTCGGTTCGATATGAAAATTTCGGACATCACCGCCCAAGCGCAAGAGAGTGAATTCAGGGTTTTTTCCGAACTGGCCGCGTCAGGGGGGGCTGTCAAGGCTGTCTGTGTCAAAGGTGGAGCCGACCGGCTTACCCGCAAAAAATTGGACCTCCTTGCCGCCGGCGCGAGGGAAAACGGCGCGGGGGGGCTTGCATGGGTGAAGATTACCGGTGACGGAGCCTGGCAGTCTTCACTTGACAAATTCTTCTCGGTTCCCCTGAAGCAGGAAGTGAACTACAAGCTTGGAGCAAAACCCGGAGACGCGGTGTTGATGGTGGCCGGGTCGGCTCCTGTAGCGCTCAATGTGCTCGGGGAGATCAGGCTTTCAGTCGCGTCCGAGCTGGAAATGATACCGGAGGGGGTTTTTGCATTGACCTGGGTCACGCTCTTTCCATTGATGGAATACAGTGAAGAGGAAAAGAGGCTGACAGCGGTGCATCATCCATTCACCGCTCCTCTCGATGAGGATATAGATCTGCTTTCTTCGAACCCCGATGAAGTCCGGGCGAGGGCTTACGACATCGTGATGAACGGCACTGAAATAGGGGGAGGCAGCATCCGTATCCATACACAGTCTGTGCAGAGAAAAGTATTTGAGACTCTTGGCATTTCGGCTGAGGAGGCAGAGGCTAAATTTGGTTTTTTGTTGAATGCTCTCAAATACGGAGCGCCGCCCCACGGAGGCGTCGCTCTTGGTTTCGATCGCTTGGTCGCGATGCTTGCCGGAGTGCCCTCGATAAGAGAGGTAATCGCTTTTCCAAAGACAACCAGCGCTTCATGTCTGCTTACGGGCGCGCCGTCGCGGGTTGATGCGGACCAATTGAAAGAGCTGGGGCTGGAGCTTAAACCCGGACTTATCTGATCCTACGTGCGGTCCAGCAGACTGCAGTCGGAGGGCGGTACCTGGATTGCGACCTTTTCCCCTCGTCTGATGGGGGTCATCGTCGCGATTTTTATCACATGGATCGTTGTGCCGTTTTCAAGCTCCACGAAATAGCTTACTTCCCCACCCATGTAGCTTCTGTCTTTGATGGTTCCGTAGAAAAGGTTGGCGTTCGGTGAAATTTCGGCGTCAGCTTTTCGAAAAATATCAATCCGCTGTGCCCTGATCACAAGTTCGACCGGCATACCTTCAGAACGATCCCGTGGATCCAGAACCCGTACCTCGTTATTGTCGTCGGTTTTGACGATAACGGTGTCTCCTTCACGGCTTTTGACCACCGCATCGAAGAAGTTGGAATGCCCCAAAAAATCGGCAACAAAATGATTGACCGGGAAATTGTATACCTCTTCGGGGCTGCCCTGCTGTTGAACGAACCCTTGCTTCATAACGACTATGGAGTCGGACATGCTGAGGGCTTCCCTCTGGTCGTGGGTTACGAAAATAGTGGTAACCCCCAGCATTTGTTGCAGGTTATCTATTTCCCGGCGCATGTCCTCCCTCAGATTTTCGTCCAGAGCTGACAGTGGCTCATCCATCAGCAAGACATCCGGCTCGATTACGATTGCACGTGCGAGAGCTATTCGCTGCTGCTGCCCTCCGGAAAGCTGGGCCGGCATGCGGTTTTCGACTCCAGGAAGGCGAACTATTTCGAGAGCGTCCGTCACCTTTTTTTTAATTTCGTCTTTTGGGACATTTCTGTATTTGAGCCCGAATGCCACGTTGGCGAAAATGTTTTTGTGAGGAAACAAAGAGTAATTCTGGAATATCATTCCCAGGTTACGTTTATGGATAGGCATATCGTTGATACGCCTGCCTTTGATGAATATATCACCTTCTGTCGGGACTTCGAGCCCGGCAATCATTCTTAGGATCGTGGTCTTGCCGCATCCGGAGGGACCGAGAAGCGTCACGAAGCTTCCCTCTTCAATATCCAGATCCGTTTTTTCGACCGCGAGCACCTTATCAAAGCGTTTTTGAATGCCTCTCAGCCGGACCATCGGGGTGGAATCGCCGTTATTCACTTTGAAATCGGCTCCTTATAATTTGATTTCCTTATATTTTAAATCAATCCATGCCGCGGATAGCGGACGGCGTGGATCCGCCGCCGCATTCCGCAGCCGCCGAGTCGGAATCAGCGTCCCGCCCTGACCTTGTCCCATTTTTCGGCCCATTCGATCTGATGGCCGTTCCAGTAGGCCGGGTCGGAAAAGAGGTAGCCTTCAAGTTTGCCGGTCGGGTCGAACCCTGGAAGCTTTTGAACCGATTCGGGCATCGGCACTTTAGTCGGGTCGAGGCTCGACGGATATTTTTGCCCGTCAGCGACCGCGATCGAACATGCAGGCGCCAGCATGAAGTCGAGCAGTTTATGTGCTACATCCAGGTCCGTCCCCTTCAGCACGAAGATGCATTCCTGCCAAGAATAGCAGTTGTAAGGTGAGAGAAAGGCTATCGGATGGCCTTCGGCCTGGAGTGCCGCCACCCGCCCGGACCAGGCAACGGTTGCGTAGATTTCCTCGTTTGCAAGCAGGCTCATAAGTTCCGCACCCGAGCCCCAGTATTTCTTTATCATCTTGCGTTGTTCCCTGAGGGCATCCCACACCGCATCTATGTCTTCTATTTTGTTCGGATGCTGGCCCGTGTGAAGTGCCCCGTACCAGATGTTGGTCCGCCAGTCGGTCCAACTTCCTAGCCTTCCTTCCAGTTCTTTATCCCAGAGTAGGGAGGCTCCGAGCTTTTCGGCCCTGTCTTTTGAAATATATTTCGTGTTATATGCGATGCCTGTTTGACCGAAATCGTAAGGCACGGCGGAGAGTGTGCCTTTGGTTATCGCCTTGTAAGGCTCCATCATCGCCTTCATAACATTTTTGAGGTTGGGGATTTTGTCTTCATCCAGCACCGTGTCGTAGCCCAGGTCCACGTATCTTGCGTAGTCGAAGACACCGCTCAAATGGGCCAGGTTGAATTCCCCTCCAGGTGGAAAGGATGCCTTCACCCTGGTAAGATAGGTGTCCATGTCACCGAATTCACCGTCTATCACCCGGATGCCCGTTGCTTCTGTAAACGGTTTGAAGGCATGTTCCCTGAACGCCTCTGATACGACGCCGCCCCATCCGTCGAAGCGGATCGATTTGGCGGCGAAAGCCGGGCGCACCAGCGATCCGAACGGACCTCCCACAAGGCCTGCGGCGGCCCCTGCGAGAGAGAGGTATTTAATGAAGTCGCGGCGACTCACTTTGCCGTCCAAATATTTGCCGTACTCATCATCCAGCCTGTTTCGAGAGATTTTTTCCATCTGTTTTCTCCTTTCATCAAGGTTATTGATGGTTAATAACGATGCGGCTGCTACGACCTGGACAACTTCCGTACCATATAAGCCGCGAGCAACGGCGTGGCGATCGTCATGATTATCATTACGGTTCCGAGTGCATTAATTTCCGGACTGACCGAAGTTCTCAGCATGCCGAAAATTTTGACAGGAACGGTTTGGTTTTGGGCTGTAGCCCAGAAAAGCGTTGCGGTGATATCGTCGAAGGAAATCGTGAACGAGAACAGCATGCCGGCCATAATCGCAGGCAGGAGAAGCGGCAGGGTGATTTCCTTAAACGTGTGAAAAGGGCTGGCGCCGAGAGTTTGTGCGGCCTCTTCGTATTCTTCTTTTATTCCTACGAGCCTTGCCTGAACGATCAATAATACATAAGGCAATGTCAGGACCACATGCCCGATCAACAAGAGGATGAAGCTCTTGGGCTGCTGCAGCCAGCGGATGAACAGGAGCAGCGCAACCCCGAGTATTACCTCCGGGATCATTATCGGGGAAAGAAGCAGGGTGTTGAGCGTATTTTTGCCCGGGAAATCATAGCGTACGAACGCCATCGCTGCCAAAATTCCTATCGAGGTTGAAAAAATGGCCGTAAGTGAACCCAAGATCAGCGAGTTTTTGAAAGCGTAAAGAATGGATTCATTTTGAGCAAGCTTCACGAACCATCTTAAACTGAAGCCTTCCATTGGGAAGCATCCAAACTGCTCCGGGTTGAAGGATAGAACGATCACCACGGCTATCGGCGCGAACATGAAGACATAAATCAGGATCGTGTAGGCTCGAATCAGTGACCAACCGGTTATTTTCGCCATTGTCAATCCCTCACTGCAGGCTCTTGAATATCTGGTTTATCCCCAGATACCGGTTATAAGTCCATACAATGATGACCAGAAGGCTCAACAGGATAACACTGATCGACGAACCGAAAGGCCAGTCCAGCGTGCCTATCACGCGGTTAAAAATCAGATTTGCAATCATTTCGTTGCCTGGTCCTCCAAGAATCATCGGGGGCAGATAGGTTCCGGCCGTCAAAACGAAAACAAGCAAAGATCCGGCGCTGACACCGGGAAGGCTCAGAGGCAGCGTCACCTCCCTGAAAGCTTGCCATTCGGTGCAGCCCATGCTCCTGGCGGCTTCGACAAGGCTTTTGTCGATGCCTTCAAGGCTCACATAAATGTTCAAGATCATGAACGGCAGAAGGTACTGGATCAAACCCATCAATACCGAACCTTCATTATACAGCATGCCCAAAGGCTCCGAGAGAATTCCGGCTTCCAGCAGAAGATAGTTGATCAGACCGGTATCCCCCAGAATGTTAATCCAGCTCATCGTTCTGATAATGAAACTTATCCAGAACGGAAGCATTATGAGTAGAAGGAGCAGCGATTTAAACTTTGTTGTGCTTCGATAGAAAAAGTAAGCGGGGATATAACCCATTACAAGGCAAAGCAAAACGGTTTCCAGCGACACCCTGATGGTTCGGATCAGTATCGAAGGATAGAAAAAATCCTCAAAAAATTTGGCGTAATTGCCAAATTGAAAAGCAGGGATATCGGCGCCTGTCGGCGCTCGTAGCCAAAAACTGTAAACCACGATAAAACAAACCGGAATGACCAGCAGGAAAAAGACCGTACTAAGTGCCGGTCCGAGCAGTGCCCAGGGCTTCCATGATTGATTCTTCATCTGAGTTCTTATAAAGGATTATCGGGAAAAGTTTCGTTTACTGCGAATTCAAGAACTGACATAATCAGAAAAGATATTAAAACCAGCAGAAAGAGTCAAGGAAAAATCCTTAATCCCCGGCACTTCTCATTCTGCCCATGTATGCGCCATGGGATTGCAGTGCCGCCGTAACGAGGTTATTAGGTCGGGTTCAACGTTAAACGATTTCGGATCTATATTTATGGAGGTAAGTGATGTCTTTATTCAACACCCAGAAATTCCTTGAAATTCCAAACCAGATTGTAACCCTTGATTACCATGTCGGGGGTGAACCCATACGCTTGGTGGTCGACGGCCTGCCGGAAATCCCGGGCGCGACGATCAACGATAAACGGATTTATATTCGTGAAAATCTTGATTTTGTGCGGCTGCTGTTGACCCGGGAGCCAAGAGGGCACCGCGACATGTTCGCCGGGATCATAACCCATCCTGTCAACGAGGGAAGCGGATTCGGGATCGTTTTTATGGATGCTCTCCGGTATCCGTATATGTGCGGCCATGGAGTGATCGGGGCGGTGACAGCTTTCATCGAAAGCGGTAGCGTCGAAATCCAGGGTCGCGAAATGGACTTGATCGTAGATTCCCCATCGGGTCCGGTGTCTGCAGCGGCGATAATTGCAGAGGACAATCCCGGCAGGGTCGAGTCGGTGGCGATACGGATGGAATCGGCCTTCGTGTTTCAATCTGATTGTTCTTTGAAAGTGGACGGGCTGGGTACACTGAAGGTGGATATCTGTTTTGCGGGTGGGTTTTTCGTGATGGTATCGGTGGATGAACTCGGCATGAGCCTGTCGGCCGCCGATTCTGGAAAACTTGCGGAGATAGGTATGACGGTGATAGAGGCTGCAAACAGGAATTTTCAAGTGAGGCATCCTGTCCGCACATACATCGACACCATAGATGTGGCGGAGTTTTATGACTTGAGCGATTCATCCTTGGGTCAGGGCAAAAATTTCGTCGTACTGGGTGAGGGCCATGTGGACAGATCCCCTTGCGGCACCGGTACATCAGCGAAAATGGCCCTTTTGCATCGGCGGGGTCTCCTGAGGGCAGGAGAACGTTTTCTCAACGAAGGCCTTCTGGGAACGAAATTCGAGGGCCGCATTGCAGCTGAGTCGTTTATCGGAGATTTACCGGTGATAGTGCCCGAAATCCGAGGATCCGCCCATGCGACCGGTTTGCATCGTTTCATAACCAAGATTGATGATCCACTGCCGGAAGGGTTTTTGATATGAATTCGTAATTCAGGAAGTGTTTTTTCCTTGACATTCCGATCTCGATCATTAAAAATAATCAGTTGAAAAATTTCCGGAAACTTGCAGAGACGCGGCGTATGATGTGCTGCGTTTTATTTCTGCTACGCCGGTGGCCGGAACAAACCAAAGCGCGTTTTTGGTGTATGATTTCGGTTTCCGGCTTTTTTTGAAACTTTAAATAAATTGATTTTATCTTTTTTAACAATTTTTAATTAAAAGAAAGGTTGTGATTCCAATGATTTGTGAAACGATTAAAAAGGGATATGAATGTGCTTTTATGACAAAAAAAGGGTGCCAGTACAATGGAGGTGCCTGTAAACCTATTATAGACAAATGCGAAGGTTGCCAGAAAGCTGTAGCCTTTCCCACCGGAGTATATTGCATAGCTTTTCCGGACCCAGCCGCAAAATGGCGTTTCGGAACCTGCAACATGGCCACTCATGTGAAAGCCGAAGCCAAGAAGGGCACTGCAAAGACCAACCCGTTGAAAGCATCCAAGAGAGCTTCCAGGTAGTATTCGGTTCAAGGGCTGCCGCGGTTCATGCAACAGAGAAATTCACGGTTTCCTTTGGGCCCGTTTATCGGCGAAGGGATGGTCCCCTTTACGCTCCAACCTTCGCTTGCAAAAAAATTTTCAAGGGATTCGATTATTTTTGCGTGAATCGCCTGGTCTCTTACTACACCGCCTTTTCCGACATTTCCTTTGCCGGCCTCGAACTGGGGTTTTATAAGGCAGATCATGAAAGAATTTTCAGCCAGGATTTCGGATACAGGGGGAACGATCAGCTTCAGGGATATGAAGGATACATCGACTACCGCTCCGTCGGGCGGCGTCAGAAATCCCTCAGGTTTAAGGAAACGGGCGTTGGTCCTTTCCATTACCATTATGCGGGGGTCCTGGCGGAGTTTCCAGTCCAGCTGACCATAGCCTACATCCACCGCGACCACGCTCCGGGCACCGTGCTGGAGAAGGCAATCGGTGAATCCTCCGGTGGAAGCTCCGATGTCCATCACATTTTTTCCTGCCACTGAAAGGTCAAAATAATCAAGGGCAGAGGCCAATTTTACTCCGCCCCTGCTCACATATGAATGTTCAGGGGTATCCACTGCGAGTTCAAATGAATCAGGTACCATGATCCCTGGTTTCTCAAGGCGCCGGTTTTTCGTTTTGACAAGACCTGCCATAATCATTGCCTTCGCCTTTTGCCTGCTTGAGGCCAAACCACGGTCGACGAGGAGCTGATCCAGCCGGAGCTTTTTGGGAGAGGTTTCGGTCATTGCAGGGTGTTTTTTCTACCTTGATTCCCGACAGAAATCGAGTGCGACGGAGGTGATTCCCTCGGTGTCGAGGCCGCATTCCTTTCTCAGCTCTGCAGGTGATCCATGATCGACAAAGGCGTCGGGCAGCCCCAGTCTCCTGACCGGTACGCCGTTGCGGCCACGGTCGTTCAAGAGCTCGATCACGGCGGCTCCAAATCCTCCAGGAAGGGCACCCTCTTCTACGACAAGCACTTTTGAAGCACCCGCCAGGATATCAGGTAGGTTCGGGTCCAACGGTTTGACGAACCTCGCGTTTATGACGCCCACAGAAAGTCCTCTGGATTCCAGGGCTTCGGCGGCTGCTGTCGAAGAATATACCATGTTGCCGACAGCCAGAATTATAAGGTCCGTTCCGGTCTTTAAAACCTCGACTTCACCTATAGGTATCAGCCGATAATCGGATTCAAGCGGCACGCCGACTGCTTTGCCCCTGGGATACCGGATCGCGATCGGGCCGGGGTGATGGATCGCCGTATACAGCATGTTTCTCAGGTCGTTTTCATCCTTCGGGGCCATTATCGCCATGTTCGGCAGACATCGGAGGTAGTTCATATCAAAGGCCCCGTGATGTGTAGGCCCGTCTTTTCCAACAAGTCCTGCACGATCGATCGCGAATACGACCGGCAGATTAGGAAGACACACGTCATGAATAACCTGGTCGTAGGCGCGCTGAAGGAAGGTGGAGTAAATGGCGACCACCGGCTTGAAGCCTTCGGTCGCAAGGCCAGCTGCGAAAGTAACAGCATGTTGTTCCGCTATACCGACGTCGAGAAAACGCTCGGGAAATTTTGCGGCGAAATCAGAAAGCCCTGTTCCTTCTTCCATGGCGGCCGTTATAGCAAGAAGCTCCGGGTTGCTGGCTCCGAGCTCTGCCATTGTCAGACCGAATACCTTCGTATAGGAGGGGGGCTTCGGGTTCTGCTGGGTTAAACCTTCGACAGTTGTGGTTTGCGGTGCCGCGGCAGGAGATATTTGAAATGCTCCCACTCCGTGGTAGTGTGCCGGATCTTTCTCGGCGGGTTCAAAACCTTTCCCTTTGGTTGTGAGTACATGGAGCAACACCGGGCATTTCAAGTGTGATATGTGCTGGAATGCATCGATCAATTGGTCCAGGCGGTGGCCGTTGATCGGGCCGACATACCGAAATTTGAAAGCTTCAAAAAGCATACCCGGCGTGAAGAAAGACACAAGGGAGTCCTCGCTTTTTTGAACCAGGTTCATGATGTTTTCGCCGACACCCGGAAGCGAACGCATGAAGTTCTCCATGTCACTTTTGAGACTCACAAAGCGCCTGCCGCTCATCTTTTTACTGAGAAAACTTGAGATCGCCCCCACGTTTCTGGAGATCGACATGGCATTGTCATTCAAGACAACAATCAAGTCTTTCTGGGTGTGGCCCACCTGGTTGAGCGCTTCGTAGGCCATGCCGGCGGTCATCGATCCGTCCCCTATCACCGATATGACTTTTGAGTCGTTGCCTTTGAGAGCGAGAGCCGTGGCAATCCCGAGCCCGGCGGATATCGATGTGCTGCTGTGCCCGGTATCAAAGGTATCATAAGGGCTCTCTATGCGTTTGGGAAATCCGCTGATGCCCCCGTGGGTTCTCAGAGTGGCGAAGCGATCCCTCCTTCCGGTGATGAGCTTATGAGTATAGGCCTGGTGCCCCACGTCCCAGATTATTTTATCGGCCGGTGCATGAAAAACGTAATGTATCGCAAGAGTCAGTTCAACGACACCCAGGCTGGGGGCCAGATGGCCTCCGGTTTTAGATACCACGTCGATTATTTTTTCCCGGATTTCCCTGGCCAGCTGTTCCAGCTCTTCAAGGCTCAATTCTTTTAGATCGTCCGGGCGGTCGATGGTTTCGAGGATCGTTGTACTCATTTTTTCCTTTCAATCACGTACCTGGCTATTGCGCGGAGTGGATCGGCCCGCTGATCAAAAGCTTCAAGTGCAGCCACCGCATCTTCAATCAATTTTGACTGAGTTCGCTTGCTTTGCTCGATTCCGATCACGGCCGGATAGGTGGCCTTGCCCAATTTGATATCCGCTCCCACCTGTTTACCCAAGGTGCTGCTGTCGCTTTCAAGATCCAGGATATCATCAGATATCTGGAACGCGAGCCCTGTTTTTTCGCCATATAAGGAAATGGCTCTGATCTGCCTTTCTGTGGCGCCTGCCAGTATTGCTCCGGAGGCCACGGAGGCCCGAATCAGTGCAGCCGTTTTATGCCTGTGAATGAATTGAACGGCATCCAGATCGGCCTGCTTGCTTTGCCAGTACATATCAACCACCTGCCCTCCCACCATGCCGGCATATCCGGCTGCTTCAGCCACCGTCGAGATGACTCTGAGGAGCAGCCGTGCATCCGCTTGCGGCCTCTCTCCTGATGAGGCCATGAGGTGGAAGGCTTCGGTGAGTAAGCCGTCTCCGGCAAGCAATGCGAGTGCCTCTCCGAAGACATTATGATTCGTGGGCTTTCCCCTGCGGAGGTTGTCATCGTCCATCGCCGGGAGATCGTCGTGGATCAGGGAATAGGTGTGGATCAATTCCAGTGCGCAGGCAACCGGCATTACATCAGAGAAATGCCCGCCCACAGTCTCGGCGGCGGCGATACATAAAATAGGCCGCAGCCTTTTGCCCCCGGCGAATATGCTGTATTCCATCGCTTTGACGATTTCGTATGCGTGTCCTGAAGCGGGAGGGAAAATTTTCTGCAAAGTTTCGTCTACTGCGCTTCTTCTCTCGCCAATATATGCTTCCAGATCATTTTGCATCATTTTCATGGAACTGGTTTTGCTGGTCGAACGGGGCTTTCACATATCCGCCGCTTTGCTCTGTCAGCAGCGTCACCTTTTTTTCTGCCTCATCCAGCTTCCGTCCGCACAGGGATACCAGTTTCATCCCTTCTTCAAAAGCCTTCAGCGCCTCTTCAAGGGACAGCGTTCCTTCTTCCAGGTTTTTGACTATCTCTTCCAGGCGTTTCATCGCGGTTTCGAACTTTTGCTCGGCCATGTTGCCTCATTACAACTTTAAATAGTCAGTAATCTACTTTATCAAAAAAAACGTATTATATAGATTCCATTAACCGAGGTCAAACCTGATCTTTCCTGGAGCGCCGCACTCCCCGGGAATCCTTGCTTTTGGGCCTCGTTTTATTTACCTTGCAGTCCAGTGAACCCTGGGCAAGCAGTACCTCCACCATGTCTTCGGGAGCGAGGGTGGAGGCGTCGGTGACAATGGATTTTTGCGGAATCGTGCGCGTGATGCTGTAGCCTCGTTCAAGGACTGCGAGCGGGCCAAGATCTTGAATTCTCCGCTCGAATGAAATAATCCTAATTTGGTGTTTTTCGATGCAGGCCTTTATCGCATTGATAAGGGCCGCCGAAGTGTATGCCAGCTCCTGACGCTTTAATTCTAAAGCTTCCACCGGGCTGTGCGCTGATAATGCTCTGCGTTCGTAATCGAGTCTGCTACGGTGTTGTTTCAATGCCGCGGCTGTGATCCTATAAAGCCGGCCTTGGAGTTCGTCAAGCCTGATCCTGTGGTCGGTAATTTTCCTGCGCGGATCTTTTAACCTCGATGAAAGATATTGAAGCATACGACCGTTTTCACCTATGCGTAACCATGCAGAGGATTTGAGCCTTTCGGTGAAGTCATTGAGCCGGCTCAGCAGCAACGCTTTTTCGGCGATCAGAATTTCCGCGGCCGCCGAAGGAGTGGGCGCCCGCATATCCGCAGCGAGATCGGCAATCGTTGTGTCTATCTCGTGGCCGACGGCGGAAACGACCGGTATGGCGGATTGCCTTATTGCAAGCGCGACCGATTCCTCGTTGAAAGCCTGAAGATCTTCGATGGAGCCTCCACCTCTTGTAATCACGATTACATCGACCTGGAGTTCACGGTTGATAAGCTGTATTGCATTTATGATGTCTTCCGCCGCTTGATCACCCTGCACACGCACCGGCACCACGGTTATGTCCAGGTTCCCGAATCTTCTTCCGGCCACTTTCAAAAAATCCCTGATTGCCGCACCTGTAGGGGATGTGACCACCGCAACCCGTTGTGGAAGAAACGGCAGCGTCCGCTTGATGCTTGAGTCGAAAACACCCATGGCGGCGAGCTTTTTTTTCGTCTGTTCAAAAGCAAGGGCAAGGGCACCGGCTCCGAGCGGCTCGATGTGATCGAGCACCAGTTGATATTCGCCCCGGGGTGCATATACAGAAATACGCCCCCTGGCCAGTACATTCATTCCGTTTTCAGGACGGAATCTGAGGTTGCGGGCCTGCATCCGGAACATCACCGACCGAATCTGTGCTTCCGGGTCCTTGAGAATCATGTAGTAATGGCCCGAGGATGGCATGCTAAAATTAGAGAGTTCCCCTTCGACCCAAACAAACGGAAACGTATCCTCCAGCAGTGACTGGATTTTGCGTGTCAATTCAGATACTGAAAAAATACCTGTTTTATTTGTGTCGACCTTCAAATCCTGCTCCCTGCCGCATTTTAAACCTGCTGGAATTTTTATGCGGTGTTTTTCTCGACATTCATCCGGCCGAGGGAGGATCCGCTTCATCGAATTCGGGAGGTGAAATAATCTCCAGATCCGGATCTATCAGAGGGTAGTCCAGATCTTCTTCGAATTCGTCGGCATCCGGCTCCAGGTAACGTTTACCGCGATAGGAAGACGATGATACGTTTGCCATGTACCGGAAATGCTCCGCCTTCTCCGATTCTC
Source organism: Desulfatiglandaceae bacterium (assembly GCA_046498185.1). Classification (GTDB taxonomy): domain Bacteria; phylum Desulfobacterota; class DSM-4660; order Desulfatiglandales; family Desulfatiglandaceae; genus CAYXDR01. Next base: position 19,649 of record JAWOBE010000031.1, read on the forward strand.
TCTGGCATTCTACACAGAGGCTGGAGCCGGGCACAAGCAGAAGTCTTTCAAGAGGTATGGCTTGACCGCAATCTTCACATTCCCCAAAACTTTTGTTCTCGGATATCCGGCGGATCAACAGGTTGATTTTCTGGAGTTCGTTTATCTTTCTTTCTATCAGGCGGTAATTGTTGACCACGGATGTTTCCCGTTGGGCCTGGTCGGATTCATCCATGTTGTTGTCACCTGAAAACCTGTCATTATATTCCCTCTGGTTTTGCTGCAACAAGTCCAGGGTGTGCCCCAGCTCGGCCTTGCGGGCCGAAAGCTGACTTAAAAACATTTTACGTGTATCATCATCCATCGTCACCCTCCATCGTCGGTGGTAAATATTGTACCGGGTGAAATTGTCCCCCGAAGCGGGGAATAATAGCCACTGTTACGGGTTTGTCAACAGAGAAAAAGAAGTTTTCTTTGCAGCTTGCATCCATCCCGACAGTTATCTATACTCACACGCACGTAGCTATGGCTATCGGCTTGATCGCCGGAGGGTTGATGTGACCCGGGACATCTAAAATTTATTGTCTTCGGATTAGTATCGATATCGAAGTAGTTATCGAGAAAATACCGGCTTTTATCTCCAGCTCAAGCAGATTTTGAGCCCCATTGAAATCGACGAAAGAAAACGAATGGGTTATTTTATCACGTTTGAAGGCATAGAAGGCAGCGGCAAATCAACACAGGCAACAAGGCTTGCCGCAAATCTTGAATCCGCCGGGGTGGACGTCGTGTTCACCCGCGAACCCGGAGGCACGGCTATCGGCACGCAGATCAGGAGGATCCTGCTGAGTGCCGGCAACGAGGATCTTGACCCCCTGGCCGAGCTGTTTTTGTACGAGGCCGACCGCGCACAGCATACCGCCGGTATCTTGGTGCCGGCGCTTGAATCCGGAGCCTGGGTGGTTTGCGACCGTTTCATGGATGCCACCACCGTATATCAGGGCTTTGTAAGGGGATTACCTGAGGATTTCGTAACAAAATTGAATACAACAGCTTCAATGGGGATCCGTCCACATCTCACCTGCCTGATCGACTGCCCGGTGGATATAGGGCTTGCGAGGGCAAGAAAACGTGAGGGGGACGGAGGCCAGGATCGCTTTGAAAGGGAGAACAGCGAATTCCATGAAGCCGTGAGACAGGGTTACCTTTCGCTTGCCCGGAAGGAGCCTGAAAGATTCATCGTTTTCGATGGAACCAGGCAGGTGGACTTCCTCGCATCCGAGATACAGAGTTATGTGTTAAAACTTTTTTTCGAAAACAGGGACGGGTAACTGGATTGTCGTTCTCAGACATGAAAGGCCAGGATCGTGCGATAAGATTGCTTCGGCCGGCCGTTGAGTCAGGTGATATAGCTCATGCTATGCTGTTCAGCGGCCCGCCGGGAGTGGGGAAGACCACCGCAGCCAGAGCACTGGCGAAGGTTGTCAATTGTGCATCCCCTGAGGGCGGCGATGCTTGTGGCCGGTGCATTTCGTGTCGGCGTTTCGATAGCGGGAATCATCCTGATTTTTTGACGATAGTGCCGGACGGTTCATCGATAAAGATTCAACAGGTGCGGGAATTCAACAGGCAGTTGGGTTTTCCTCCGGCGGCCGGAGGCAGCCGTATCTGCGTCGTTAAAAAGGCGGAATTGATGACCGAGGAGGCGGCCAATTCTTTTTTGAAAACCCTCGAGGAGCCTCCGCCCGGAAATATAATCATTCTTACCGCGGCCGAACCCAGGGACCTGCTGCCGACGATACTCAGCAGGTGCCGCCGTGTGGCTTTTTACCCTCTTTCAATCGAAGATATCACCCGGGTTCTGGTTGAGAAGCAAGGCATGGACGAGGATCGGACCAGGATTCTCGCGGCTTTTTCAGGCGGGAGCCCTGGACGGGCGCTGGCTATGCATGAACATGGTTTTTTCGAAAAGCGGCTTGAATGGCTGGATATGCTGGATAGACTGTTCGAAATGCCCTTGGATCAGGTCGTTGCCCTTGCCGCATCACTTGGGGCCGGCAAGAAGAAGGGTGAGAAAAAAAACGTTGAAGAGAGGGATATCACAGGTTTGCCGGCGATGCTTGAGGTATGGGAGCACTGGTTTAGAGATCTCCTTATCGTTAAGGAACGAGGAAAGGTGGTGCTGCTTTCCAACCCGGATTTTTCGGTTAAGTTGAAAAATTCGGCTGGAAGGTTTAATATTAATGGTTTGACTGATAACATCGAGCTTCTGGATGAAGCCAGAAGGGATTTGATGAGAATGCGGAACACAGTACTCGTTCTTGAAAATACTATGTTAAAATTGAAGCGGTCCGGGGAGGCATGTGGTGACCGAAGTAAATGAAACACTTCCCGAAGAGACGCAGGTCGGCCCGGAGAAAAGCCCTAAACCAAGTTCGATGATGAACAAAATCGTCGGAATCCAGTTCAAACAGCGGGGCAAGGTTTATGATTTCGGGTGCGGACATTTTGTCTTATCGAAAGGAGACAAGGTTATCGTTATCACCGAAGAGGGACCGGCGGTGGGATGCGTGGTGACGCAGCCGCAGGAAGCAGAAATAAAGCCGGTGAAGCATCCGTTGAAAAATGTTTACCGGCTCGCAACCGAGGAGGAAATGGAGAGATACGACAACGGTGTCCGTTTCGAATCGGACGTGTACGATTTTTGTTATGAACGCATCAAGACCAGGAATATTCAAATGTGCCTGGTTTCAGTTGAGCGACGGTTTGACGGCAGTAAAACGGTTGTTTACTTCACCGCAGAGGGAAGGGTGGATTTCCGCGATCTGGTCAAGGATTTGGTGCGCCGGTTCCGCACTCGTATTGAAATGAGACAGATCGGTGTGCGCCACCAGGCTAAAATGGTCGGTGGGCTTGGACCGTGCGGCAGACCGCTTTGCTGTTCCACGTTTCTGGAAAATTTTGACCCGGTGACGATAAAAATGGCCAAGGAACAGAATATAAGTTTGAACCCGGGAAAAATTTCCGGGATGTGCGGCAGGTTGATGTGTTGCCTTGCATATGAATACAGTTTTTACGAACAGATAAAAAAGAATTTCCCGAAGGTTAATAAAAAGGTGGATACACCGCGCGGCCAGGGCAAAGTCATTCGCCATAACGTTTTGAACGAAACAATTACGGTATTGTTGGAACCGGGTGTAGAAGCGGAATTCATGGCTTCCGAGGTGAGTGTTTGTGCGCCGGAGGCACGCAACAAGAAAGAAAGGAGTAAAAAGTAATCCAGTGGCCGAACGATTCTATGTTACGACACCTATTTATTATGTAAACGCCGAGCCCCATATCGGGCATGCCTATACTACGATTGTGGCTGATGTTATGAACCGGTTCCATATTCTGCAGGGGATGGAGACCTTTTTTCTGACCGGGACCGACGAGCATGGGGACAAGATAGCTATCGCCGCGAAAAAGAACGGTCAGAGCCCGCAGGAATATGTAGACCGGATAAGTAAAATGTTTCGGGATCTCTGGCCGACCCTCGATGTCGAAAACGACCGCTTCATACGTACCACCGACCCGGAACACATTGAGGTGGTTCAGTCTATTTTGAACCGGGTGAATGACAACGGGGATATATATTTCGCCGAGTACGAAGGGCTCTACTGTGTTGAATGCGAGCGGTTTTACACCGAGCGGGAGCTTGTGGACGGTAAGTGTCCGGACCACCAGACCACTCCCAAGGTCATCAAGGAAGCCAATTATTTTTTCCGTATGAGCAAATATCAGGATTGGCTTATAGAACATATAAAGGAACATCCCGATTTCATCCGGCCGGAGCGCTATCGGAACGAAGCGTTGAGCTTTTTGAAAGAACCGCTCGAGGACCTGTGCATATCAAGGCCTAAGTCACGCTTGACTTGGGGGATAAGCCTTCCTTTCGACGATAGATTCGTTACCTATGTCTGGTTCGACGCACTTATAAACTATGTCTCCGCACTGGGCTACCCGGATGGTGACCTGTTCCGTAAATTCTGGCCGGTAAGCCAGCACATGATTGCGAAGGATATACTGAAACCCCATGGCATCTATTGGCCCTGCATGCTTAAATCCGCAGGAATAGAGCCGTTTCAGCATCTTAATGTCCACGGCTACTGGAACGTGAACGCCGGGAAAATGTCCAAAACCGTCGGGAACGTTGTAAAGCCGCTTGATCTGGTGGATGTTTACGGGCTTGATACGTTTCGATATTTCTTGTTGCGTGAAATGGTGTTCGGCCTCGACAGTGAATTCAGCGAACAGGCGCTAGTAGCCAGGATCAACTCTGATCTTGCGAACGATTTGGGGAACCTCGTCAGCCGTAGCCTGACGATGATCCAGAAGTACTTCAAAGGTGCTATGCCGGAGCCTCAAACCGAAAGTCGGGAAGATCGAGAATTAAAAGACGCGGCACTTTCGCTGATAGACACCTATGAAAACGTGATGGTGGAACTGGGCTTCCACAAAGGACTGATCGCAATATGGGAATTTATAAACCAGGTGAACCGCTATATCGTAGCAATGGAGCCGTGGGTGCTTGCCAAGGCCGATAAAGGCCGCCTGGCGACGGTGATTTTCCATATCTATGAGTCGTTGAAGGTCATATCGGCCTTGATCTGGCCTTTCATGCCTGGATCCGCCGAACGGCTGCAGAAGCAGCTTGGCCTTGAAGTGCTGGGCGGAAGACTTACACTCGATTTGGTGCGAAAATGGGGGGATGGCAAGCCGTCAGGTCCCGTCGTCAAGGGAGAAGCAATGTTTCCCCGGGTGGAAACCAAACCTGAACCCGAACCAATGAAAAAATCTCCTGAATTTTTGCCCGAAATCGATTTCGATCAATTCCAGAAGGTCGATATCCGGGTGGCCACCGTCCTTGCCGCCGAGCCGATTCCCAAGTCCAGGAAACTTGTGAAACTGACGGTGGATGCCGGTGAGGAGAGAACTGTGGTTGCAGGCATCGCCGAGCACTACGTGCCGGAGGATTTGGTCGGCGCCCAGGTGGTGGTCGTCGCCAACCTGAAGCCGGTGAAGCTGATGGGTGTGGAATCCCGCGGGATGGTGCTGGCCGCTTCGGATGAAAACGGGGTGCGGCTGCTTTCCCCCCGGGCCGAATGTGCACCGGGCTGCAGGGTTAAGTAGTGAAAATTGCCACTTTCAACACCAATTCCGTGCGTGCCCGGCTTCCGATCATCACCGGCTGGCTCGAACGCGAGAAACCGGACCTTCTCTGCCTGCAGGAAACGAAGGTGCAGGATCAAATGTTTCCAGCCGCTGATTTTGAGGCCTCCGGATATCATGTCGTTTTCAGCGGCAGGAAATCCTATAACGGGGTGGCGGTTGCGGCCAGGGAGCCGGTGGATGTGCTTCGCCGTGATCTTTTCGAAGAGGATGAAGGGCAGGCCAGGTTCCTGGAAGTCAAATATCAAAATTTTACGCTGATAAACGTTTACGTGCCTCAGGGGTTCGAGGTTGGGAGTGACAAATTTGCCTACAAGCTACGCTGGCTGGAAACGCTTTATTCTTATGTAACAACTGCTTACGACCCTGATTCTTCTTTGATGATCGCCGGAGATTTCAACGTGGCGCTCACCGCTCTGGATGTCTACGACCCGGAGCATCTGGCAGGAAACGTCGCTTTTCATCCGGACGAACAGGCATTGCTTCGTAAACTGCTTGACTGGGGCTTCGTGGATCTTTTCCGGAAACATGAGCCCGGCCCGGGTCATTATACGTTCTGGGACTATCGGATCCCGAACGGTGTCAAGCGAAACCTCGGCTGGCGCATCGACTACATCCTCGCCACGTCTCCTGTGGCGGAGCGCTCAATCGCCGCATGGATCGACCGGGACGCGAGGCTTCTCCCCAAACCCTCAGACCATACGTTCCTGACCGCCGAATTGGAGCTTGATTAGTGCAGGAAGAGGGTTGACCGGTCCAAATTCAATCGCGCAGTTTGCAGGCATATGCAATGTTGATACGGGTGTACTGTATAACTGCGGCTTTTTTTCTTGCTCTTATCTTTTGTGAAGAAATGCCCGGGACCCATGCAGAACCTCTTGTTTAACCAAGCACTTGCGCAGGGGAATGGGCACGAGGTACAATGATGTCGAATGATAGGTGGTCATCCAGCTTCCAGATTCAGCTCTCGGGCGGCAGCAGGTCCCCGAGGTCCGGGACCACGACATCGGCACCGTTTCGGCGCATTTCATCCGGGCTGACGCTTCGTGCCACCCCCAAAACAAGGCCGAATCCTCCGCGCTTTCCGGCTTGGATCCCTGAAAGCGCATCTTCGATCACCACCGTGCGAGCCGGCGTCGCCCCCAGCCTGCGGGCGGCTTCCAGATAGGGATCAGGATCGGGCTTTCCGGCGAGGTTCAGCTCGGCGGTGACATTGCCGTCGACTTTCGCATCGAAAAGATCGGCAATGCCGGCCGCCTTCAACGTCAGATCGGCATTGGTGCTGGAGGTGACCACAGCGGTTCGGACGCCCTCGCGGCGCAGGCGCTGCAGCAGGCGGACCGAACCGGGATAGGCATAGACCCCTTTTTCCCGTATGACCTCATGGACCTTTTGGTTCTTGCGGTTGCTCAAACCCCACTCCGTTTCCATCCCGGGAGGATCCTCGGAAGAGCCCTTGGGAAGCTGTATCCCCCGGGAGTCGAGAAAGTCGTGGGTGCCGTCTTCCCGCGGTTTGCCGTCGACCAGCAGCAGATAGTCGGTTCCCAGTTCGAAGGGACGGAAAGGTTCCCCCAGCCGCTGCTCTCGATCCCTCAGAAACTCATCGAACATTTCCTTCCAGGCCCGCGCGTGCACCTCGGCGGTCGCGGTGAGCACTCCGTCCATATCGAAAAGCACCGCATCGAAGTGCTCGCGCGGGATAACCGTCTCCACGGTGACGACAGGGCGCCTCTCCGGTCGTCGCACGGGGTACGTCACGGACTCCCCTTCGTGCAGAGTCTTCTCCTGTCCCTGGTGCTGGATCGTCAGGTCTGCCCCTTCTCGCAGTCGGTAAGTGGCGCTATCCTGGACAAGCTCCACCTCCAGCATCGAGCCGCGGACCATCAGCGAAAAGCGGATGGCCTCCCACTCAATAGGAATCCGGGGGTCGAAGGCAAGGATCCCGCCGTGGTCGCGCATCCCGGCCAGGCCATAGGTGATCGCCATCCAGGTCCCGCCGATTGAGGCCACGTGGACCCCATCGCGGACGTTTCCCCCCATGTCGGCCAAATCCATGAGAACCGCATATCGGAAGTATTTGAAGGCTTCCTCCCCGTATCCGTTTTCTGCGGCGATGATGCTCTGGATGCAAACCGAAAGCGAGGAGTCGCCCGTGGTCAACGGATCGTAGTAGTCGAAGTTTTTGCGCTTCTCCCGGGCGTTGAAGGAATCTCCAAGCAGAAATAGCGCCAGCACCACGTCCGCCTGCTTGATGACGCGGTGGCGGTAGATCACCAGCGGGTGGTAGTGCAGGAGGAGGGGGAAGTTTTCCTTCGGCTCGCTCTCTAGATCCCAAAGCTGCTTGTCTAGAAAGTTGTCATCCTGCAGGTGGATGCCCATTTCTTCATCAAAGGGAATGTACATGGCCTCCGCTGCGCGGCACCAGTCCTCCGTCTCTTCTGTCCGGAAGCCGGTCCGGTCCGCCACCGCGGCATAGCGCTCCGGAGCCTCCTCACGCAGGGCCGTCATCACGTCGGCGGCATAGCGCAGGTTTTCCCGGGCCATCAGATTGGTGAAAAGGTTATTGTCCACAACCGCGTTGTATTCGTCGGGCCCGGTCACCCCGTTGATACAGAACCGGCTGCCTTTTCGTTCCGAATAGAACCCGAGGCTCATCCACAGCCGTGCGGTCTCCACCAGGATTTCGGCGCCGTGGCTTGCCAGAAACTCCCGGTCACCGCTCATTTGGACGTATTTTCGAATCGCGTGCACGATATCGGCATTGATGTGGTATTGGGCGGTTCCCGCCGCGTAATAGGCGGAGGCCTCCTCCCCATTGATAGTGCGCCAGGGGAAGAGCGCGCCCTTTTCGCCCACCTGGCGGGCCCGCCGACGAGCTGCCGGAAGCATGCTGTGGCGGAAGCGCAGCAGGTTGCCGGCTATTCTAGGCGCGGTGTAGATCAGAAAGGGGAGGACATAGATTTCCGTATCCCAGAAGTAGTGCCCCTCATAGGTCTGTCCGGTCAACCCGCGGGCGCCGATGCCGGCACCCTCCACCCGGGCTGATGCCTGGAGGAGCTGGAAGAGGTTCCACCGAAGCGATTGCTGGACGCGCAGGTCGCCTGTGATCTTTATGTCGCTTCTGCGCCAGAAGTCCTCCCCATAGCCGCGCTGGGAATCACAGAGCTTGCTCCACCCATTGGTGCGGGCCCGCGAGAGCGTTCGCTCGGCCCGGTCGGAAAGCTCCGAGGCCGGGGCGCTATGAGAAGTATGGTAGCTGATGTACTTGGTAATGCGGAAGCTCACTCCCGGACTGGCGGTGATCGTGTACACGGCCCCGGCGCGGTCTTCCCCGCAGTGTGCTTCGACGGAGTAGGCGCAGTCGGTTTGGACGGCATGATCTATGCCGCAGGCGATGGTCATGCCGCTGTTCCGGGTGCGGTGTCCCAGAATGATCCGCTGATCTTCGCATTTCTGGAGCACCGGGAGGAGAACCCGCTCGGTGAAGCTTTTGGATCGCCTCGGATCGATTTTGCCGGGGTCCGGCTCCAGCGAACCGGACCGTTCCTCCTCGCTTCCCAGACTGTCCGAAGGCATCACCATTTCCGAGATCAACACCACAGGGGCTTCCGCATTGTGTACGATCACCTCGTAGTCGATGGCTGCCAGGTGACGGTGTTCGAAGGAGACCATCCGGATCGATCGAATCTCAACCCGTTTTCCGGCCGGGGTTTCCCAGAGTACCCTGCGCTCGAGACGCCCTTCCCACATGTTCAGAATCCGTTCGAATCCGAGGAGGTTTGCATGTTTCAGATTGAATGGCTCGTCGTCGACAAAGAGGCGCATCAATTTGGCGTCGATCACGTTGAGCATGGTCTGAGCCGTTTCGGCAAACCCGTAAGCCGTCTCGGCGTACACAATGGGGGTTGTTTCGTGGAAGCCGTTGATGAAGGTTCCGTTCTGTAAGGCGGGCTGTCCCTCTTCAAAGGCGCCGCGGATTCCCATGTATCCGTTGGCCAGGGTGAAAATCGTTTCACTCTGGCCCAGATACCTCGGGGCGAAGCGCTTTTCGACCATGCGCCACTCGTCTACGGGATAAATGTATTCCGGTGCAATCCGGGGTTCACGGTGGAGCATGAAAATCTCCTTAAGATTTTTCTCCTGTTGCGGATTCGTAAATCAACGATTTCGGGAAATGGTATGATAATCGTATAGTTACAGAATATTCGAAAAATTGGCGTGTGTCTACAGGTTTTTGTTGTGTTTTTGGATGCCTGAACGAGTTTTGGCGAGGATATTTTGCGTGATTTCAGTACCTTTTTTTACATCAGTCGTCAAATCATTTGTTTGGTAAAAACTGTGTTCACCCGTAGAAAAATACGAAATTTGCAGGGCCTCAGCCCCCACACCCCAAACTAAAACCCTGACCGGGAACCCGCATCAACCTCCGCCTCCCGCTCCCCTCACAACATCTCCACCACATCATCCGGAATCCGTTACCTCGCTGTTAGAAGCGCCCTTCGCCACCTCAACCATAAACATGGATTCATCCGTCACGCGATTACTTCGGCCCCGTCACCGAGCCTGAAGACTGGCAGGAGCCATGTTCTGGTTTTACGGATACAAAAAGATTGTGCTCAGTTCCTCGGCCCAGGGATTTTGCTCAATGCTCGATCTTGGCCATTGCAGAACGCATTGCATGGGACGATGGAACCGGCGGAATGCTTCCCTGCCTTGTTATTGATGGAAAAGAGCTTTCATGGGAGGAGTTTGGCGGCATGTTGATGACATATGAAGGCTTCCATTTCAAATTGGAGATTTTTGAAGGGCATGAGGAAATATAAAATAGAAGCACCAAGTCGTACGTTCCATCTTGTTGATACAGAAAAGATGAAAAGTGGGGTCCCCAAGGGGATTTGACCCCTGTCGTCCCGACTGAAGTCGGGATGTCCGGGTTATCGGAATAGAAGTTCGTTACGCTTCATTAGCCTGTTCAAGCACGGCATTTATAATATTATCATGGATCCAGTACCCGGCGTTTCGCATTCCCTCAAGAGCCTCCCGGACATTGGGGATAAGCCCAGTGTGTTTTGCTTCAAGGAGGATTCGTGCTGAACCTATTACATGAATTCCATAAATATTCCTGGCAATTTTTCTTGCCTTCCTTTCATCTATTAGTGCGAAATCAACATGTTTTTCCAGAGCAATTTGAATAACCGAAGCCTCTCCCTTGTCAAGCACCGTCGCAAGAAGAGGTTCGATCCTTTCAGCAGGAAATTCTACTTTTATCCACATCGCTCTCCGGTATGCTCCCAACCCAGTGAAATTTTTACCGCCATGCATGATTTCATTGTGAACCGATTCTGGCACAATCACCTCTTCAAAAATTTGTTTCAGAACCTCCAGGTGATCGATCGAACTAAGTGCGATAATAGGTCCCGTATTGGAGATGATTTTGCCTTTCATGACAAAGAATCCTTGAATTCAGCCTGAATTTCCTCCCCATCCCATGCCACGGTGGATGCCCCATATTGATGGCAGTTCAAAAGAAAAGTAACCCGGGGCATTCCAGCCAGTTTAGCCGCCTGGCCTGATGAAAGCCGGCCGAGCTCAAAGAGTTTTATGGCGAGAGCCAACCGGGCTTCCTCTTCAAAGCACTCGGGTGTCAGGTTGAGTGCTGCCGGTATAGATTCCGGGTAATCGATTTGCATGGTTTTCATAAAGTTATCTCCAACTTTCGGTATTGCCTCGAATTTTCCTTTTCATATTTATAAAATACTGCCAAAGTTCTTGTGAAAAATCAAATTATTTGACCTGGAAATACATTGGACGAGCGCATTTGGTGCGTGTTTTCGATCGTGGTGATAATTCTTTACGGGGCATCAAGGCTTAATGGGTGATTTAGATAGAATAAAATGGCGTCCCCAAGGGGATTTGAACCCCTGTCGTCCCGACTGAAGTCGGGATGTCCTGATCTGTTTGAAATCATCGATTTTGTTGATACAGAAAAGGTAAAAAGTGGCGTCCCCAAGGGGATTTGAACCCCTGTCGTCCCGACTGAAGTCGGGATGTCCTGATCTGTTTGAAATCATCGATTTTGTTGATACAGAAAAGGTAAAAAGTGGCGTCCCCAAGGGGATTTGAACCCCTGTCGCAGGCGTGAAAGGCCTGTGTCCTGGACCTGGCTAGACGATGGGGACGCTGTTGGTGGGCCGTGCGAGAATCGAACTCACGACCAACGGATTAAAAGTCCGCTGCTCTACCAAACTGAGCTAACGGCCCGGCCGGGAATTAATCTTACTAACAGGATAAAGAATAAATGTCAAAACAATTTTCAAAGGCGTCCCGGATTAATGCCATTTCTTTTTCATCAGGGGGATAGGGGTAGTTCCACTGCTTTTCGCCGGGGAGGCAGTTTCCGAACGGACGGTTGCACGCGACGCGTCCGTCAGGTCCCAGGCAGCCGGTGGTCATGAAGGGCTTCCCCGATTCAATCGCGCCTTGGAGAGTGTTATTGTCGCAACCGAAATCGCATATTCGGCCAAAATCGTCGAAAGCCATTTTATCGAAGGTGCTTAAACCTTCTTCAATAAGGTATCTTGCTGTTTGAACCCGCAGATATACTGGCCAATCCGGTTGGGGGCGCTCGCTGAGCGCGGAGTTTTCTTCAGCGAAAAAGCTGAAAAGGTGGCTGGCGACGCCCATGTTCCACAGACGGTCCATAACCGAGGTGATTTCTTTTTCGGTCTCGCCCATGCCCACCATCAGGTGGGCGCCGACATCCAACGGGCCAAAAACGTCCAGCGAATGTTCGATGCACTCCCAGTACCCGCTCCAGGTGTGTGGGCCGCGCACGCCGGAACCTCGATAGCGGTCGAAAAGGTCCTCGGTTGCCAGGTCCACCGCAATTCCCACTTTGTCCGCACCGGCCTCTTTGATCGCTTCGAGGTCTCCGTCTTTGAGAATCGTCGGGCTCAACAGCACCGAAATGGGAATCGAGGTTTCCCTGGCGAGCCTTTGGGTCATCGCGATCGTCGCATTTCGGCATTTTCCGTTTGTTATCATTGAAATACAGGTTCTCTGCACGTAAGCCGGTGCCTGGTTGATTGCGTCAATGATTTCATCCATCGTAAAAACCGGCCATGCTACGTGAATGAAGCTTTTTTCACTGTATGAGCCCGGCCGCCGGCGTGCAAGGCCGCAGTAGGCGCAGTTGGCCGCACAGCCTTCCGGATAATGTACGAGCAGGTTTACACAGCGATTGACCGCTTTCCGGTACATGCGCCCGAAGACCAGCCCCACGCTTATGGCGCTTGCGGTGCTGATTTTGGCAACTTCCGGGCTTTGTACGCGCTTTTCCTTGACTTGCGGCATGGTGTCTCCATCAATCCTGACGGTTCCGTGTTACAATCGCACCTGATTTTTCTTGGCCAGAAGCACGGCCTCCACGAGTTCGTTCATTTCGAGGCGGTGAATGATATCTTTTTCCCACACGGAGGCCAGGTTTTTTTCAATATGTTCCGGCTGTGCCGAAGACCATTTCAGAGCATTTTCAAGCCGATGAATTTTTTCGGGGGTCGAAAAGAAATCCCCTGTGATGATTATGTTTTCTATAGCGCCCCCGGAGAGTGTGGCATATAGTTCGATCAGCCCGGCCTTCGTCTTCAACGTGCCGACTCCCATGCGGGTTCGGGGATGTTTATGGGAAAAGATCCAATCGCGAGAGAGATATCTGTTCTTGATGAGATCGTCGATAGTTGATTTTTCCCATTTATCCGGGCTGTCCCGGTCGAGCGAGACTCCAAATTCTTCTCCAAACCCGCGTTCCACTGCATGGGCCACATGCGCCACCGAAAAGGTTCTCCCGGTTTTCGCGTTAATCGTTGTCATCCGGGCGCTGAAGCAGTTGTACCCCTTGTCACGGATCTTGATAAGCGGTGTATGCATGATATCCAGCATAAGCGCCACATCGAAATCCACCAGCAGGCTTGTATGGAAAAGAATACCGGAGCCGGTTTCGGCTGACGCAGATAGGCCGGCGATTTTTTTCCCTTCCACTTCGATATCATTCCTGGGCTGAAAGCACGCGTTTATGTCGAGAGATCGAAGGGCCCGGATGAGAGCAAGGCTTAAAGATTCGAACACGCCGCCCACACCCTTTTTAAGCCTCGGGTGGTCGACGTTTATACCGAGGCCGAGTGCGAGGACCGAAGGCCCCATGATAACGGTTCCCCCCCCGGTGCTGCGGCGGTTGTACTCGATCCCTCGCGCCTTGCAGCGATCCAGTTTAAGTGCCGCCTCTATGTCCTGGTATTTTCCTACGATAGCCGAAGGCGTGAAGGTATACAGATTGAGTATCGGCGGTGAACCGTGGAATTCGACCGAGCGGGGAAGCGTGTCGTCCACGGCCAGTCCTTCGGCGGTTGAAAACTGTTTATCGACGTTTTTGAAGAGTCGCCAGCTTTCGGTCACCATCCTTGGGCCTCCGCTCATTCTTTTGCGCGTTCTTCTTCCGCCCGCCTGTATTCGGCTTCGATGAATTCTGTGAGGGCTTCGCCCTGCATCAGATTTTTAAGCTCATTTTCGAGGTCGGTGGCTTCTATCTCGAGTATCCAGCCCTCGCCGTAGGGATCCGAATTGACCAACGAGGTGTCCTCTTCCAGTTCTTCATTTACCTGGACGATTTCTCCGGAGACCGGCGCCACAAGCTTCCCTATCCATTTCCTGGATTGAATTTTTCCGCAAACTTCCCCCTGGCTCACCTCATCTTCTTCTTCCGGCAGATCGATAAAGACGATGTCGCCGGCTTCTTTCTGGAAAAAATCGTTCATCCCTACGGTAACCTTGTTCCCGTCTACCCGCGCCCAGGCGTGATCCTTGTGATAGTAAAGCTCGTCCGGCATGTTGTACCCTTTGATGTCCGCCATTTTCTCCTCCTGTTGTGGGATTCTACCAAGAAAAAAGGTTCAACAAATCAACTCCGATAACGTTGTCGATCGGGGTTTACTCGAATCTCGCTTTCACGGACCTGGCATGAAGCAGCAGACCTTCCTTTTCGGCGAGGGTGGAGATCGTGTCCGAAATGGATGCCAGGCCTTCCCTGCTCAACAGCTGGAAAGTAGGTTTTTTTATGAAGTCGTCCACAGAAAGGCCGGAAAACATTCTCGCACAGCGGCCTGTCGGAAGCACGTGGTTCGTTCCGGAGGCATAATCACCTGCAGCCACGGGTGAATAAGGGCCTAGGAATATGGATCCCGCATGCCGTATGCGGCCGAGGGTCACGAAAGGTTCTTCGGTGCATATCTGGAGGTGTTCGGGCGCATAGTCGTTGGCAAATGAAACGGCTTCGTCCATGTCTTCGGCAATCAATATCCGTGAATGTCCGGACAGCGATTGAGCCAGGATTTCATTCCTGGGAAGTGCATCGAATTCCGCTGAAATGATGTGGCACACTTCAAAGGCCAGATCTTTGGATGTCGTCACGAGTATCGCCGCGGAATCAGGATCGTGTTCGGCCTGGGAGAGAAAATCGAATGCCACAAGCCTGGGCCTTGCCGTGTGGTCCGCCAGGATCAATGATTCGCTCGGGCCGGCCGGGGAATCTATATCGACTCGTCCGTATACCAGCATTTTCGCGGCGGTCACGTACTTATTCCCTGGGCCGATGATTTTATCGACCCTGGGTATCGTGTCTGTGCCGAACGCCAGGGCGGCTACAGCCCAAGGGCCTCCCAGTTTGAATATCCTGTGGCAGCCGGCGATGTCCGCAGCGGCGAGTACTACCGGATTGACTTTCATATCCGGCCCGGGCGGGGTTACCATGACGATCCGCTGGACGCCTGCTTCACGGGCCGGTATCACCGTCATCAACACCGTGCTTGGATAGGCGGCCCGGCCGCCGGGAACATAGCATCCGACACTGTCGAGCGGCCTTGTGAGCCTGCCGGCCAGAATGCCGGGGCTTACTTCCATCGAAGTCATTTCCTGCTGCTTCTGTGCCCGGTGAAATTTAGTAATGTTTTCAGCTGCGGCCTTCAAGCATTTAATCACTGTCCGCGGAACAAGGTTAAGTGCGTCTTGGATTTCTTCAGGGCTGACTTCCAGCTCCCTTGCGGTTGTGCCGGGTTTTAGATCCATGGATGTTTCCAGCATGAATCTGTCCCCGTTCGACTTTACTCCCTCGACGATATCCCGCACCTGTTCGTAGACCGCGCCGATGTCGTGCATGGAGCGGTCGAAAAGCGGTTCGAGATGCTCGGGGGTCAGGCTGTCGATTCGTTCAGGTTTGAGTTTTATCGGCACAATGTCTCCTGGTCGGGCCTTGGAATCGCGCAATACTCCTGGAATACTTCACGTGATCCTTATTTAATGCTTTTCTTGTCTTTGACGCTGGATGTACTTCTCAAGAGCCTGTCTGGTGCTCGGAAAAGCGAGATCCGGCCATGGAATATCGCCTGGAAGGAAAATCCGTACGTCCGCGCTTTCATCTCCGACTCCGAAATTTTTTGAAATCGGGGAAGCTTCATAGAAAACTATAACCGCGGTTTCACCCGGGTATGAATAGACGCCGGCAAGCCGTTTTATTCGAACATCGATGCAGCATTCCTCTTTTGTTTCCCGAACCGCAGCGGCTTCCACCGTCTCCCCGCGGTCGACAAATCCCCCGGGTACTACCCATTTTCCCTTGCCAGGCTCGATTGCACGCTTCAAAAGAAGGATGCCGCCATCGATTTCAACCAGCGTACATGCAACCACCTTGGGATCGAGATAGTAAATGTAACCGCACCGGGTACAGACCAGCCGGGGGTTTTCGCCTTCTTTCACCACCGATCGCTGCAGCGTTCCTCCGCAAACAGGGCAATATCTGAATTCAACGTTGCGATTATCCACGCTCATCGGTTATCCTCTATCAGCTTATTCTTGTGTCGCTGCGCCGGCAACATTAGCACGTAGGGACGTAGCGTGCAATACTATCGTTGAAGCCGCTGTAATAAAAGGAGCATCGTTTCACCGATGAATTTAACAGGCGAAATCCGCCACGGACTCGATCCGGAATACCTTCGCTCCAGCTTGCCGTCGAATCCCGGGGTGTACCTTTTTAGAGATTCGACCGGACGTGTAATATATGTCGGGAAAGCCAAGAATTTGAAAAAACGTGTGATGTCATATTTTCGGCCCCCGGCTGATTTACCGGACAAGACCGCACATATGATATCGAGAGCCAAATCTCTCGACACGATTGTAACAGGCACCGAACAGGAAGCTTTCATCCTCGAAGGCACGCTGATAAAAAAATACATGCCGCGTTATAATGTAATCCTTCGAGATGACAAGCGATACCCGGTTCTGAGGCTTGACGTGCAGGAAACTTTCCCTCGACTGACAGTGGTACGCAGGATAAGGAAGGACGGCGCACTTTATTTCGGGCCGTTTTCATCGGCCGGTTCAATGCGAAGCACACTGAAAATAGTGGAAAGGCTGTTTCCACTCCGTAAATGCAAAGGACGAAGTCTGCCTAAACGTTCCCGGCCCTGCCTGAACTACCAGATGGGCCGTTGCCTCGGCGTGTGTGTGAATCCCGTGGATGCGTCCGAATACCGAAAAATTGTACAGCAGGTCCGCCTGTTCCTTGAAGGCCGGAACAGGGAGTTGACGGTGCAGCTGCGAAACGAAATGCTGGAGGCTTCGACGCGGCTTGATTTCGAAAAAGCGGCTGCCCTGCGCGACCAGATCGCCGGAGTGGAACGTGTTGTCGAAAGACAGCATGTGGTTTTCCCGCGGATCAGGGAGCTCGATGCTGTCGGATTTTCGTCGGACGGACCGAATGCGCGGGTGGCCGTACTTTATATAAGAAACGGTGCGGTTGCCGGAAGCAGGAAGTTCGTTCTGGATGCCGCCGGAAGCGACACCGGGGAGGTGGTTGAGGCTTTCCTGACTCAGCACTATGGCCATCAACCGGTCATACCGTCTGAAATTCTGGTTTCAGAACCGCTTGAGGATGAATCGACGATCGAAGAATGGTTCAGAGGGCTTACGGGAAGAAAGATCCGGGTTCATCGGCCGCTGCGGGGAGATAAACGCGTGCTCGTTCAGATGGCCGTCGAAAATGCGGGCAGGGGACTTTCCGGGTCATCGGGACCGGATCGCACGAAATTGATGGAAATGGTAATGCGCGTATTGGGACTTCGAACGCCGCCCAGATGTATCGAAGGCCTTGATATTTCAAATATACAAGGGCAGAAGGCGGTGGGAAGCGTTGTTTCCTTTATAGACGGCCTTGCGCACCGTGAAGGGTACAGGAATTTCCGTATAGATACGGTGGATGGCATCGACGATTACGGGATGATGCAGGAGCTGATTTCACGAAGGCTTGTACATGAGCCGTTGCCGGACCTGTTCCTTGTGGACGGCGGAAGAGGGCATTTGTCTGCGGTGGCGTCGGTGCTTGACCGACTCAGCCCCGAAAAAATGCCGGAGGTGGCTGCGATTGCAAAGGCCGAACCTGCGCATGGGGAGACCACTGACAAGCTTTTTGTCCGTGGAAGAAAAAATCCGCTTCAGCTGGGAGGGAAAGATCCGGTGCTGATGTTGATGATGCGCATTCGGGATGAAGCACACCGGCGTGCGATCGGGTATCATAGGTCTTTGAGGGCGAAAAGCCTCAAGAGTTCGGTTCTGGACGTGATTGAAGGTGTCGGAAGTGTTCGCAGAAAATCTCTTCTCAAACATTTTAAATCGATCGAAGAGATTGCGGGGGCGGATGTGGCAGAGATCAGCCGGGTACCTGGAGTCCCGGAGGCGGTCGCCAGGAGAATCGTGGATTTTTTTGCGGATGCTTGATGGTGATCTGGGATGATTCGTCTTTTTCACGTGTTTAAGAGATTTGGAGCAAATTCGGCGCTGAACGACGTTACGTTGGAGATCGATCAGGGGGAGTTCGTATTCATAACCGGGCCTAGCGGCGCAGGGAAAAGCACGCTGCTGAGGATTATCTTCGGAGCAGAGCAGCCCACTAGTGGTCAAGTGCTTGTCAATTCAGTGAATTTCAATCGTATCCGCCGTCAAACACTGGATTTGCTCCGCCGGAAAATCGGGTTCGTGTTTCAGGATTTCAAACTTTTAAACAATCGTACTGTTTTAGATAATGTGGCTGTAGCCCTGCTGGCGTCCGGGGAACGAGGAACTTTTGTCAGGAAACGGACTCGCCAGGCTTTAAAACTGGTGGGGCTGAGCGGGAAGGAGAAGTCTTTTCCCAGGCAGCTTTCCGGTGGAGAACAGCAGCGGGTTGCAATAGCGCGTGCTATAGTTAACAAGCCGGTTCTCCTTCTTGCCGATGAACCTACAGGAAACCTTGACCCTGATCTGACCAGGGATATAATGGTGCTGCTTCGAAGCATTCACTTGAGAGGGACCACGGTGTTGATAGCTACCCACAGCAGAGAATTATTGAATGAATCTAAACGGCGCAGGATTGTGTTGAACCGCGGCGTCGTTGTGGAAGATCGGTAATGCTTCGTCGGGCGCCGTATTTTTTTGTGCAGGCGGTAAAAAATTTGCACAACAACTTCGGTGTTCATCTTATCGGTATGGGCACCACTACTGTTTCGCTTGTTATATTCGGCATTTTTCTGCTTGTGTTTGTGAATGTAAATTCATGGGTTAAAGGGCTTGGCGGCTCTGGCACGATGTCGGTGTTTCTGGAGGATCAGGCGGGCGATGACCAGCTGCTATCCATCCGCGAGGCGATTGAGAGCATAAAAGGCGCGGAAATCGTCAGATATATCTCGAAGGAGGATGCTCTCAAAGATATGAAGCGGTTTCTCGGGCCACATGAAGAGCTCATCAACGCCCTTGATTCGAACCCGTTTCCGGCCTCTTTCGAGGTGGTTTTCGAGGGGAAAACCAGCCCGCCGGATTTCGATGCGGTTCGTTCGATGCTGGAGTCGATTGAAAAAGTCGAGTCTGTTCAGTTGACCGAACAGTGGATTTCCAGTGTAAAAGGGCTTCTTGCCGTTGTGAAGGTTGCGGGTATAGGAATTGGGAGCCTGCTCGGGCTTGGGGTGTTGATGATCGTGACCAATACGATGAGGCTCACGATTTACAGCCGCAAGGATGAAATCGAGATATTGAAAATGGTCGGGGCTACCGATGCATTTGTAAAAGCCCCGTTTTTTCTTGAGGGTTTGTTACACGGGTCTGCGGCCGGGGGGGCGGCTCTGGCAGTCCTTTTTGCGGGATATAAGGTTTTTTCTCTGAAAAAAGAAGATATTTTGGGGCTTGGAATCTTGAGCTTTGATTTTATTCCCCCAGGGTACACAGTGGCTCTTGGTGCGGCCGGAGTATTTTTAGGGCTTTTCGGAAGCTTTATCGCTCTCTGGCGGTTTTTCAGACAATATGAACGAGGGGAGAGACTATGAAAAAAATCGCGCCATCCATCCTCTCAGCCGATTTTACCAGGCTGGGGGAGGAAATTGCGTCGGTGGAAAAGGCCGGGGCGGACTATATACACGTGGATGTAATGGACGGGCGTTTCGTGCCGAACATCACTATCGGGTCGATGATTGTTAAGGCTGCACGGCGAGTGACCAAGCTGCCGCTCGATGTTCATTTAATGATAGTCGAACCGGATCGCTTCATCGATGAATTCGTGGATGCAGGCGCCGATATCGTCACAGTTCATGCGGAGGCCTCCGTACACCTGCACCGGATACTCGAAAGGATACGGAAGGCTGGTGCCAGAGCCGGGGTCAGCATCAATCCGGGGACTTCGCCGCACGTGATTGATTATGCGCTTGATAATATGGACCTTGTTTTGATTATGACGGTGAACCCCGGTTTCGGGGGGCAGAAGTTCATTGAATCGGTGCTTCCTAAAATTGAAAAGATCCGTAAGACCGTGGATGCGCGCGGGCTCGATATAGAGTTGGAAGTGGATGGTGGAATCGGCCCTGAGACAATTCAGAGGGTTTCATCGGCCGGAGCCGATGTGTTTGTTGCAGGATCCGCCGTTTTTGGCAGCGGGGACTATGGAGCGACGATCAGGCTTATGCGGAGCAGGATGTAATTATTCATTATTTTTTCCTTGACGAAGGAGCCAAATTGTGTCTTACCTGACTTGGTAATATATGCTGAAGCGTGCAGTCGGTGCATCGGGGCCGCCTGCGAGAACGTATATGTGGGGTCAATTTTTTCAAGGAGGGAAACGCTTTGGCAGAAGGAATGGTTAAGTGGTTTCACGACAAGAAGGGGTATGGTTTTATCGAACGGGATGGGGGAGCAGATGTTTTCGTGCATTATTCATCGATCAATATGCCCGGATTCAAAACTCTCGCCGAAGGAGAAAGGGTGATTTTTGATTTGGAGGATAGTAACAAAGGGCCGGTTGCTAAAAATGTAACCAAGGGCTGATCGATGTGAATTTTCATCGAATCCAAAGGCATCCTGCTCCGACAGGGTGCCTTTTTTATTGGACGTTCAGGAGCCAGGAGCCAGAAATCGGCGTCGGTATCGAGGTTTTTGGAGTGTCGAAACGCAGTTTTGACCTGGTCCGCACCCGCTGGGAAGTCAGGAGCCAGGAGCCAGAATTCAG
>JAWOBE010000036.1:0-39061 GCA_046498185.1 Desulfatiglandaceae bacterium
CATAAAGATTTTATTGATGTAGCGCTTTTATTACGAAAAATGAACATTGTGCCGCTGAAAGGGTCAGCTTTGAGAGCTTCCCTGCATACTCTGCACAACCCGTCGATGCCTTTTCGGAAGTCCTGGGGTTCCACCGCCACCAGGATCCTCATCTGAGGGGTGATCTGGATCATGACCCATGTCTCAGAAAGGCCGAGGCCAGGGCGTTTGGGTCCCACCGGGGGCAGTCGCCTTCGAACGTCATCTTCATGGTGGCGCCAGCGCTGTTTTCGATTTCTACCGTGCAACGTGCTGGTGCTGGTGATGCTAAAAGCTCTACAAAGCCTTCAGGCACGGAAGGCTCCAAAGAGGATTGCCGGCAGTTGCTCTCGCCAACACGAGCCTTGAGAGCATTGTAATTGAGGTGGAGTACGCTGGAAACGTGGTAGACTGAGTGAGTCTGGCAGGCTTCCACCGCAGCCGCCCACAGGGATTTGGGGATGGGGGTTCTACTCTTTCTGTTCCTCCTCCAGACTTCAAACCGCTTCAGTGTCTCTTCCAGAGCATCCGGGGTGGGTTTCGATGATTGTGAAACAGGGAATTTTTCCATGCGCCGCCCTCCTTGCCATAAGGTAAATGCAATCCGCCCGGCAACACCTGCCGGGCAAGGACGGTCCATAATCTATCGTAGCGGCGAAACCATGTCATGCACGCCTGCCGGAAGGACACGATATATCCTGTGGGAGCGGTTTTCAACCGCGATAAAGAAACAACATCCGGAGAGGATTCAGGCGCAGCCGTTATGAAGGATGAAAAAAAGGCCCCGGAGATCTGGGATCCCCGGGGCCTTTCAGCTTGATGTTACAAGTTCAAATGATCGAATCAGCCTAGTCGACCTTTTCGATTTTGGTCTTGATATACTTGAAAAGCGGGGTTCCACCGACTTGTTCGGTGTAGTTGGGTTTCATGATCCCGGGAGGATTTGTCCCTCCAAACTGGGGATACTTGGGATCCCCTTCGAGGCCTCGGATATGCCCGAAACCACCGCCGCAGGCGAGCACGCCGCGCATAAGGTTCCAGGTGGGAAGCGCCCGGGAGAGCTGTTCTCCCCAAGGAGACGTGATTTTGATCTTGTTCCCCTGCTTGATGCCGAGTTCGTTGGCGTCCAGCATGTTGATCCAGACCGGGTTGCTCCCCTGCAGTTTCATAAGCTGGAAGTTATTGAACGTGGAGGAGTGCTCGTGGGTAAAGAATCGAAAATTCCCGAAAATGAAGGGATATTCTTCGTCGGGGCGAAGATCCTCGCTCGGTTCTTTGTAGTCGGGCAATGGATCGATGCCTTTCTCCTCCGCCACGGTGTTGAGGAAATTGTACTTTCCTGTGGAGGTTTTTCCAGATGAGCCGTAGCCGTCCGGAACGTTGAATGAGCCCCATTTTTTATATTTATAGTATTCAGCAGGATCCGTAATGATGAATCCCTTCTGTTTTAATTCGTCGTAGGACCACGGAGTGCCGGCCAATTGGTTGCGCTCGTACTCTTCGGCGCTTTTCCATGGGAAGTATTTGCCAAGATCCAGGCGTTTGGCAAGCTCGCAGGTGATCCACCACATGGGCTGCGAATCATACATCGGTTTGACGAGTTCAGCATAATAAGCGATGAATGCTTCATACATCCAGTCGGCTTTGACCTGGCTTTGTTCGAGCCACGAGCTGTCCGGGAGCACCACATCCGAGCGGACGGCTGTGTTGCACATAAACGCGTCGATGGTGACAACGAAGTCCATCAAATCGATGGCTTTCGTGATGGCTTCCTGATTTCCCCAGGAAAGAATCGGGTCGCCGTAATAATTAACCATTGCGGTGAGATTGCCCTCTTCAACGTCTTTGAGAAGATAAGCAGGCGCCCATCCGGACCAGATCTTGAATTTGTTAAGCTTCGGAGCGTTCCCTGCAGGTGGTTTTTCCTGCCCCTGGCCCCACGCGGGTTTCAGTTTACGCTTGAAGGGAAGACCGGGTCCTCCGGGCGCATCGAACGTGCCGCAAAGACCGTTTAAGGCCTGTATCGCAGCGGTGCTGTACATACCATTGTCGGTTTGGGCCAGGCCCGTCCAGGAGATACAGCCTTTGCTTTTAGCTTTGGCGAATTCGATAGCAATGCGCTCGATGGTCTGGGGCGGCACACCGCTGATTTCGGATGCCCATTCGGGGGTTCTGGCCTTGCCGTCTTCTTCGCCCATCAGCCTCTTTTTCAACTCCTCGAAACCATGAGTCCATTCGGATACGAATTCCTTGTCGTAAAGGTCGTTCTTTACGATCACGTAGCACATGGCCATGGCCACTGCCGCATCGGTGGAAGGGTTCACCGGTATCCATTCCGTGCCGAGTTCGGCCGTTTCTGAACGCCTCGGGTCGAAGACGACCAACTTGGCGCCTCTTTTGACCGCTGCCTTCAGCTCGGCGGTTTTCCTCTGGCTATAGGACGTCGCCAGTTCGTTCATCCCGAAGTGAAGGATGTAGTCCGATTCCTGGTAGTTGATCCACGGCCGTTTATCGTTCAGGTTCTTTTCGTTGGCCATCCTGTTGGCGTTATCGCACATGGGACGGTGGGTTGTCTTCGGGCACCCGAGGTGGTCGAAAAGGGCTTCGTGAATACTATTGGCCCAGTCGTTACCTCTCATGTACCCGAGTTTACCTGGTTCGATGGCCTTGATTTTTTTAGCAACCAGATCCAGTGCCTCATCCCAGGAGGCTTTCCGGAATCGCTTTCCTTCCCTTATCAAGGGAGCTTTCAACCGGTACGCGGAGTAAACATGCTTGGGTGCAGCGGCTCCTTTCGGGCAGATTTTGCCCATGCTCTTCGGGTCTCCCTGAAGCCCTCCAACGGATTTCAGGATGCCATCCTTGAGTTTGGCTAATGTACCGCAGAGTGCCCCGCATGCATAACAATGGGAGGGAATCGTTCCGGTGAATCCTGCTTCGAGTTCCCCTTCCTCGATCGTGGTATATTCGTCATCAAGCCCCAGTGATTCAAGGGCGGGAAGCAGGCGCATGGTGACTTCGAGCCCTTTGGTGAATCCGGCGTTCCTCAAGCTTTCACACATCAAGGCGCCCCTGGTGTAATGCCCAAGTCCCTGGTAAAAATTGCTCTGGGCCGGGGATGCGGCGACAAGCTGGTCGCACAAACCAGGGACCCATTTGCAATACCTGTCCTTGAAAAATTCGAGGTAAAGTTCATCTTTACCTTTTTCGTTCATGTATCGCAGCATTTCCATCTGCACTGCCACATGCTCTTCGAGATCCTTGAAAGTTTCCTTTTTCCGGATGCCGGCTTTTTTGAAATATTCCCGCAAGGAAAAGACCGAGTCCTGCATCAGGACGGGTTCCCCGCTCACTATCGCGGATTCATAAGGGAAGACGGGGTTGTTTCCCGCATTCAAAAACAGATCTGCGTAATCATAACGCAGTTCATTGTAAAGTTTTTCGGCAGGGCCGCTCTGAAGGTAGCTTGCCATGACTTCGGCACCGCTCATCAGGTCGATGAAGCCGCAGCCCCGAACCGATTCCAGAAATGGTTTAATGAAATCGTCTTTTTGCATCGCCTCGATCAATGACAGGGGAATCTCATCCCTGTAAAGTGTCGACAGGAAACGATACCTCATTGCTCTTGATTCATGCAGGTCTTCTGACATAATACATGCCTCCATTAGGTTTAGATTAAATACTTCACGGGTTCTGATTCGTAGAACCGCCGGGCAGTTGCTGTTTCGCGTGTCTGTAACCGGAGATCACCTGAACCAGTGCTTTTTTTATTTTTCCGACCATTACTCGTGCAATAATATAGCAGATAAGCAGGTAGGGAACGAAATTCAGACCATCTTCCACGTATGGAAAAGGAAAACGAATTTCGCCGAACCGTTCTTGAAACCATGCCGCGGCGAGGAAAACGGGCCATATGGAAGCCATGCCCATGGCAAGAGTCAAGAAAAAAGTCTTGCCGAATGCCTCGTTCGCCAATTTATTTATCTGCTTGTAGGCTTTTTTATCGCCGCTTTTGAGCGCATTCATGGACCGGTCGCGGTACATGTTCATTTCGTCCGTGCTCTCTTTCACCGCAGACCTGTTAACCCTGTTGACAATCGCCATCGTTATCTCTCCGATAACGGCCGCCCACAGAGCGACAAAAAAGGTGCCGAGCCACCAGCTCAACGTAGGGCTGCCGTCCAGCCAACGGAATGGCTGGATAAGCACAGGGTCGATCTTCAGCAAAAGCCAGTCCATACATCCTACGTTCAAAAGTCGATTATTCAGCGCAGGTCCCCGGGATCGAGAATCGCCAGTAACGCGCCCTTTAGTTTGCAAAAAGCGCTGTCGTTTTCCTTTCAATCATGCCGACCACGGAAGCAACAGCGTATGGCTATAAACACAGAGAATTCCCGGATCACGCTTCTAAAAGCATGACCCGGGAATAATCAATAGTACGTTTACCCGGCGGCAAAAAAATTATGCCGCAAACATTTGTCGGTTACGGAAGTATTCTGTAGCCGAGGAAACCCTGGGAAGCGTAACGGATGCCCACGTAAAACGCCAGGATGATAAAGAATATCTTGAGCGCTTTGTCCGGTAGATACTTGGATGTTCTCGGCCCGATCATGGAGCCGACGAAGATTCCGACCAGTTCCGCGAATATGAATCCCCAGGAAACCAGGATGCCTTTACCGACCATGTAGGTGAAGATAGATACGATCATACCGATCAACACGCAAAGCGTCGAGGTCCCGGCAACCAGGAACATGGGAAGTCCGGCGACCGATGTCAGGAACGGTACAAAGAGAAAACCGCCCCCGATTCCCAGAAAGGCCGCAATAGCCGCTATAAAGATACCACCAATAACAGGGATAGCGGATTTGAAACTGAATTCCACACCGTAGAATGTGAAGCGGACCTTGCCGACCATGAAGCCCACAACCCAGCCGGCGAGGCAAAGGATGTAGGCAACAATTTTGGCACCGCCTACAAGGTTGATCCAGAGTGCCGAGGCGACCACCAGGGCGACCCCGATCCACATCAACTTTTGGTTTCCTTCAATGAGCGTCACGCCTTTTTCAGCGGAATCCTTCTTTTCCTTCACGGACTGTTCAAAAGCCTTGGCCGCCTGCTTGGCCTCTTTTTTCCTGGAAGATCCTCTCGGGGTAAGATCGTACAACAGGAAAAAGCCGAGAACCATTACGATAATGCCGAAGTAACCGATGTACGACTTGAACGAAATCTTTCCCGCCGTCAGTTCCGGGATCATCCACGATCCGCCGACGCCGCCGATGGCCAGGCATATCGCGATCGGCATAACCAGCCGGCCCATTTTGTAGTAGTTGAGTGACGATACAAGGCCACTGAAACCCACCAGCCACTGGTTGGAGACGCGGATCGAATCGACCACCAGCTTATTTACGGGGTTGCCTTTACCAAACTCCGAGCCGTAGGGTCCCAAGCCGAACACCGTGATGTGGCCGATACCCGCCATCATGCCTCCAAAGGCGCCGATGGTCGAGAAAAGCCACCCTACCCAGATCGCCCACAGAAAACCCGCAATCAGGCTCGGGCTCGGGGCGCCGGGAATGCCGAGATATCCCGGCTCTGCACCCGGTTCGATGGATGCCATTGTTTGCTCGGCGAAGGCTTCATCCTGCAGACTCTTTTCAATCGCCGTCTTCATCTTTTCAGACATGTTTGGTGAAGTGTATTCCGTGCTGTCCACCTGGGCCCAGGCTAGCGATATGAAACTTAACAGGAGCAACACCGCCGACCAGATCCAAAACCTTTTTCCTCTCATCATCGCTTTCCTCCCTTACTGGAAAAATTAAGTATTCCCCCGTAACGACCGCCTATCGACAGGCGTTACACTAATTGTCTGAACGGGTTGGTCCCCGTTCAGCTTGACAACGCAAAGGCGCTGCCCTTTCCAGGCAGAAGCTCGTCCGTGTATCAGCTGCAAAACGACCGGCCACCGCCCCGGGTTGCCTGAGACGGCCCTCGGTTCAGCGGCATGTGCCGTCGGCCTTGCGGTCCGGCGCGGCGAGAAGCGGCGATACAGAGCGGTTTCCGTCTGCATTGACCTTTCCCCATAATACCCAAAAAAGAAGTTTTTCTTGTCCATTTGTTGAATTGAGCGGCCTGTCCGCGTCTACCTGAACGCGCCAGAACCCTTTGAGAGAAACTGGATATCCACTACCACGGTAAGGACTGGATGTCAACAGCACATTAACGGTTTAAAGGCTTTCTTTGGGCTTGCAGGACAAAAAAAACTATGAGAAGAAGCTAATTGATAGCTATTCGACACGTGTCGGTCTGTTTTATTTTGGGTTCATTGAATACGAGAGGTTGCGATGCCTGTTTGTAATCCAGACGTCATCATCATAGGCGGCGGTGTTATCGGCGCCTCCATTTGTTACCATTTAGCGCGGGAAAGGGTCCGGGTGGTGCTGCTCGAGCGCGATGGGCTGGCCGCCGGGAGTTCCGGTGCATGCGATGGATTGTTGCTGTTGCAGTCGAAAAAACCGGGGATCCACACCTCGCTGGCGATTGAGAGCATCGAAATGATCGCGCGATTGGCCGGAGAGCTCCCGCTTGACGTGGAATTCGAGCGAAAGGGGGGGCTGGTGGTCATGGAAACCGAGGAAGAATATCAGGCTATGGCCGGGTTCGCCGCCGAGCGCCGGCTCGAAGGCATCGATGTTTCGTTGCTCGACGCCGCCCAGGCTCGCGGACTCGAACCTTCTTTGTCCCCGGAAGTTTGCGGAGCCACCTTTTGCCCGTCCGAAGGACAGATAAACCCGATGGCATTAACCCTGGCGTTTGCAAAGGGAGCCTCTCAAATGGGAGCCCGCATAATCCAGGGAGAAGAAGTTCGTGGAATAAATCTTTCACGGGGCAGGGTAAGCGGTGTCGTTACCGATAAACAGGCATACGAAACTAAAATCGTCGTGAACGCCGCAGGGGTTTTTGCCTCCGAGATAGGTCGTATGGCGGGGCTCGATATGCCGATCATTCCAAGAAGGGGCCAGCTGGTTGTGACTGCAGCCGTCCCGCCGATCCTGGATCGCTGTTTAATATCCGCCGGCTATATCGCGGCAAAGTTCAACCCGGAGGGTGCAGGGGGAGCTCGGGCGGGGGGTGTTTCAATAGAACAGACTAGGTCAGGCAATTTTTTGCTTGGCTCGACCAGGGAATTTGTAGGTTTCGATCGTCGGACGAATTTCCAGGCTTTGAAGCGTATTGTTAACCGGGCGGTCACGATAATTCCCGGGTTGAGTGAATATAACATTATCCGCAGTTTCGCGGGTTTGAGACCATACACCCCGGACGGCCTTCCGATTCTCGGCAGGGTGGATGCCGTGCCCGGCCTGGTTGTCGCTGCCGGGCACGAAGGAGACGGAATCACACTTTCGGCGGTAACCGGCAAATTGATATCCGAATTGATCGTGGACGGTCGGCCTCATGTGCCCCTCGACGAATTCCGCTGTGAACGGTTCGATGAAAGGTTTCAATGACATGAAAGCACTGGAAAACCTGCGTTCGTCGGGATTGCGAACCCGGCCGATAACCATCATGGTAAACGGGAAACGCATTGAGGCCTATGACGGGGAAACGGTTCTTGCGGCACTTTCGGCCGCCGGCTTCATGGTTTTGAGAGAAAGCAAAATGGGCGCGAGCCGGGGTGCTTTCTGCGGCATGGGGGTGTGCTATGAATGCCTGGTCACGATAGACGGTAAACCGCAGCAAAGGGCCTGCATGACTCCGGTGCGCGACGGTATGGAGATAATAATAGATGAAAAGTAAGCCGAAGGTCGTGGTGGTCGGCGCCGGGCTTTCGGGGCTGGCCGCAGCCGGTGTTTTGTGCGGAAAGGGCTGCAATGTGGTGATAGTCGACGAAGGTATGCAGCCCGGGGGCCAGTATTTGAAACGGCCTGAACCCAGCCTGGGCCGCCTGCCTTGGAACCGGCGAGATTCGCTTTCCTCCCTGGGTCTTTCACTGATAAAGCAAATCGCCCTCCAGGGCGCGGAGTTTATGCCGGGTGCACAGGTGGTGGGCGCCGATGGAGGACGCAGCCTTTGGGTTGAGAACGCGGAACGTCGTCTCGTGGAAATGAGGTCCGAGGCTGTTTTGTTTGCCACCGGTGCCCGGGAGCGGTTTGTTCCCTTTAACGGGTGGACGCTTCCGGGAGTGATTTCCACCGGTGCGGCCCAGCTTCTTTTAAAAACCTGCGGAGTGCTGCCGGCAAAACGAATGGTGGTTGCCGGCTGCGGCCCGCTTCCGCTTACAGTGGCAGCAGAGATTTCAGCGGCCGGAGTCCGGATTCAGGGCTTAATCTATCAAACGCCCCTTTTACCAGCTGGAAAAATTTTTTTTCGGCTGGCCGCATATCCACTTAAAATGGTTGAAGCATGGAAAAGCCTGTTCCGATTGGCTGCCGCCGGGGTCCTGCTCCGGCCTGGCGCCGCGGTGATCAAGGCCGTCGGGGATGAAGTGCTTCAAGAAGTGGTCTATTGCTCACTGGACCGGGAAGGAAATTTGATGCCAGGCTCCGAAAAAACGATCCGCACCGAATGCCTTGCCGTGGGCCACGGTTTCGCAGCCAATATAGAGCTTCCTCAAGCCGCAGGCTGCAGGCTTTCATTCGACAAGGATGCACACGGTTGGGCCGTCGAAGTGGATGAATGCATGCGCACCTCGCTTCCCGGGATATATGCCTCAGGCGAGCTTACCGGTGTGGCGGGTGCCCGCAAGTCCCTTATCGAAGGACAAATCTCCGGGCATTCGATAGCCCGTGACCTGGGTCTTGAAAAGGAGCAGGGGTATCAGCCGAGGCTTCGCCGTTTGAGACGAATCAGGGAAAAGGAGATAAATTTCGGAAGGTTGATCAACCGGGTCTCGGTGCCTCCGGTGGGCCTGTGGCGCAATATCCATGACGACACGATCATCTGCCGGTGCGAGGATGTGACCATGGGAAACATACGAAAGAGCAGTGTCGACGGAGTGCTGACACCAGGTGGAATCAAACGGGCGACCCGCTGCGGGATGGGAATGTGCCAAGGCAGGACATGCGGCCCGGTTTTGCACGACCTTATTTCGATGCAGGCCGGTTTCACCGACCCTGTTCCTCCGCTTTCGGCGCGGATACCCGTAAAACCAATTGGGGTGTCTTCGTTGTTGGATCGAGCAGACGTAGGGGATAAGGATACAGCACCTGTTAACGTTCAATCTTGATGAAACCGTAAAAAGTAGCATCCCTGCCTTATCGGCGTCGGGGTCGGGGTCGGTATCGGGGTCGAAAAGGCCGCCGATCAACGTCCGATACCGATGCCGATAGCGACCCCGACCCCGACGGACATCGTTGTTTTGACTTTTTACGCTTTCCTCAATCCCTCCATCCATGAACCCCCACGAGGTTTACGAATCGGCAGCCTCCCATTCTATGTCTCACATATTCCCTCCCGGTTCGAACGATTTTTATCAGCTCCTGCCCGTCTCGATTCCCGACAGGAATCACCAGTCGTCCACCATCGGCGAGCTGACCCAGCAACGGCTGGGGGATGGATGGGCCGGCCGCGGTTACGATGATGGCGTCGAAGGGGGCGCACTCCATCCAGCCCAGTGTGCCGTCAAACGCTTTAAAGGCGATGTTGGCAAAGCCGAGGGACGCGAGAACCGCCCTGGCTTTATCGAGCAGGGCGGGGATTCTTTCGATGGTATAGACAGACGCCGCTATGGATGCCAGCACGGCCGTCTGGTAACCGCTTCCCGTGCCGATTTCGAGCACGCGTTCGCAGCCTTTTAAATTTAGTGCTTCGGTCATGAACCCGACCATATAAGGCTGCGAAATGGTCTGCCTGCAGCCTATTGGCAAGGGGTGGTCGTTATAGGCCTCGCCAATGAGCGCTTCCTCCACGAACCTGTCTCGGGGCAGGCGGCCCATGGTTTCCAGGACTCTTTTGTCGGTTATGCCCCGGCGAACAAGTTGGTTGGTGACCATTCTTTCCCGGGCGAGCCTGTAATCGATTTGTGTCGTGGTTTGTTTCGTGCTCATCGGCGGCAGACAATAACACAACCCACCCCGCATTGGAATAAGAAAGGACAAACATCCTTGATTGCTTCCCGTGCATCATTGATGTATTCTCCGATTGAGTGATTTTGACGGATATATACATCCCCCGGCTGATTACACCGGATTAGCGAGATTTTTATGAAATTTCTTATCTCTCAGCTTTCTTATCTTCTCGGCCAACAGAAGGCGCGAAGAAATTTGAAAGCGCTTCTCAAGTACGTTGTTTTTCTTGCTGTAATTGTTCTTGTGTACGCCGCTGTTTTTCACTGGATCATGGTCGGCCTGGAGGGCCAGGAACATTCATTCGTGACCGGAATTTACTGGACACTGACGGTCATGAGTACACTGGGTTTTGGGGATATCACCTTCTACAGTGACGTGGGCCGTGCTTTCAGTATCTTGGTCCTTATGTCCGGAATCGTCCTCCTGCTCATCGTTCTGCCGTTCACATTCATCAGGTACTTCTACGCACCGTGGCTTGAAGCCCAGCTTCGCGTCAAGGCTCCGCGGCAGGTTCCGCAGGACACGAGGGATCATGTGATCATCTGCCACCGTGAAACGGTCGCGCAGAGTTTTATCAAGAAACTCAAGCTCATGGATATTCCTTATTATGTGATCGAGCCGGACCCGGCCGAAGCTGCGGACCTACACGAAGATGGGGTTTCGGTTGTTACCGGGGAAGTGGACAGCAGTGCGACCTTTCAGGCACTCAAGGCCTGCCATGCCCGCATGGTGCTTTCGAACCTGGACGATGCCACCAATACGAATATAACCCTGACGGTCCGGGAAAATGCCCCCCATGTGCCGCTGGTGGCGATTGTGGAGAGCATTGATTCCATTGATATCCTGGAGCTGGCCGGGGCGAGCCGGGTTCTTCCGTTGAAGCAAATCCTTGGAGAGCATCTGGCAAACCGCGTCAACGCCGAAAACGCGAATGTCCATGTGATCGGGACGTTCAAAAACCTGTTGATCGCTGAATTCCCTGTCCACAAAACGCCGCTGGCGGGCAAAACAATCCGGGAATCCGGGCTGCGGCAGACCACGGGGGTTAATGTGGTAGGGATCTGGGTTCGGGGACGCATCCAGCCGGTTACTCCGGATACGGTGCTCGAGGATTACTCTGTGCCGGTTATCGTGGGCACTGCCACTCAGATCCAGGAGATCGAAACGTTCCTGATCATATACACTACGAACCCCAATCCGGTTCTCGTCCTGGGGGGCGGGAACGTAGGCTGCGCAACCGCGCGCGCCCTAAAGGAAAAGGATGTGCCCGTGCATGTGATCGAGCGGGATCCGGCTGCAGTGGATCGCATTTCAGGTATTGCGGACCGGGTTTTCGTGGGGGATGCGGCGGATAGGAACGTATTGATGGACGCCGGGCTCGAGGGGACTCCTTCAATCGTAATAACCACCAACAACGATGCCATAAACATCTACCTCTCGGTTTACTGTCGAAGACTCAGCCCGGAAATGCGAATTGTCAGCCGGATTACCCACGAACGCAACCTGGAAGCCATTCACCGGGCCGGTGCCGATTTCGTGCTCAGCTATACCTCCCTGGGGGCTGAGCTGCTTTTTTCAATCCTTCAAGACCGGGAGCTGGTTATGCTCGGAGAGGGGATCGATGTTTTCATGTTGAAGATTCCCAGGTCGCTTGTTGGGAAGACCATCGGTTCAAGCGGGATAGGCGCGCGAACCGGGCTTAGTGTGATAGCGGTTCAGAAGGGCGACGACATCATCCCGAGCCCCTCGGTGGATCTTTTGCTGGAAGCGGGATGTGAGCTTCTGGTGATAGGGACCATCGAGCAGAGGCGCGTTTTCAACGAAAAATTTCGCTGAATCAATCGGTGGACTTTTTGCGGAAGCGTCAATTGCTGCGAGGGAGGTTGGCTGTTTTGTGAGGCCGCCGCCGGAGTTAATTATCGATTTTCACGGCATCGAAAGGCTTGATTGATTCACATACCTAATATAACACTTCGGCCTCACTGTGCATCGAATCTTTATTATTTTTCAACACACCCGGAGAGCCGAAGGTGATTTCATGTTATTATTTTTTGAGATTAAATTTTAATATCATAAACAATATTAAATATATAACTCCAACAATACCTAGCATAAAACTTATATAAGCAACACTATCATACCTAATAGCTTCCAAGAAAGCTTCCATAGTATTCCTCCTTATATTAAAAAGATATAAATTGAATCTTATTTTTTATAACTATTGTTATACAAATTAAAATAAATAAAATAATATAAAATTATATTTCTGAAAATATAGTACGGGTTAAAATAAATTTTGTTCGAAACAATAAAGGTCTAAGTGAATTCAAGTTTCGAATGAGCTATTAAAAATATATTTAGGC
Organism: Desulfatiglandaceae bacterium; assembly: GCA_046498185.1. Taxonomy (GTDB): domain Bacteria; phylum Desulfobacterota; class DSM-4660; order Desulfatiglandales; family Desulfatiglandaceae; genus CAYXDR01. The sequence continues at coordinate 12,446 of JAWOBE010000036.1, forward strand.
CAAGCTAGCGGAAAAGTCAAATAGAATTCGGTAGCGGCTTGTTCTCCGTTTCTTGTGTGCTCCCCGGTATTTTCATGTGAAGCCTTTCTGAAAGCCGGTTTTGGACTTATGGACCTTCCTTGAAATTAGCCGGTTGCTTTACGGCTGCGCAGAAAAACCCATGTAAAGAAGACTATGGTTATGGATAAAACAGCCGCCAGCGTAGCTGGATGCCCCACAATTTCCCTGTGTGCACTGAGTATAATGCCTCCGGCGGCAGCAACGCCCATCGCGAGTCTTTCCAACGTGTTGAGCTTTTTGAAGAAATAGGCGGTTACGGCCGCGGAAAGAAAAACGATGGCAGAAAGCATCACCAGCACCAGCGAAATAGTCTCTGCAGCGTTTCCTTTTAAAAGCAGTGCCGGATTATAGACGAAGATGTATGGGACTATAAATGCGACGACTGCCAGCTTAAAGGCTTCGAAACCGGTTTGCAGTGGTTTGGCGTGTGCAATCGATGCCGCGCAGTAGGCCGGGATGCACACCGGTGGAGTGACCTCGGCGAGGATCGCGAAATAAAAGACGAGCAGGTGTGAAGCCAGAAGGTCTGTTCCCAGCGCCACCAGCGCGGGTCCCCCGACGGTGACGGCGATGATGTAGGCGGGGGTGCATGGCATGCCCATGCCCAGCACGAGGGAGGTCACCATAATCAGCATCAAGGCCGGCAGTAAATGACCTCCGGACCAGTTGTTGATCACCGTAGCGATACCCAGGGCAAGGCCTGTATGAGTCACGATGGCCACGACCATCCCGGCGCCGGCGCATGCCAGTGCGATCATGATCAAGTTCTGACCGGCCGATCTAAGTGCTTCAAAAAGCCTTTTTGGAGTCAACGCGGTTCTTTTCTTGAACATGCTGATCACGAAGGAAAAAGTAATGGCTCCCATTGCGGCCATGAAAACGGAATATCCGATTAAAAGCATCGTCACCAGGCCGGCGATTGGGAGCAAAAGATATGAATCCTTTAAGATATGCGAAAGGGGCACCGAAAGGTCCTCTTCATTCATCCCCTTCAAGTTTTCCTTGACCGCGATGAAGTGCACCCTTATGACAAGGCTTGAATAATAGATAAGTGCCGGGAGGGCCGCGGAGATGCAGATTTCAAGATATGGGATGCCGGTAATTTCAGACATCACAAAGGCCCCGGCTCCCATGATCGGCGGCATGTACTGCCCCCCGCTGGAAGCTACGGCTTCAACCGCGCCGGCCGCCTGGGGGCGGAACCCCAGTTTTTTCATCATGGGGATGGTGAAGGTACCCGTGGCGTAGACATTCGCCGCCGCCACACCGCTTATGGACCCGAAAAAGGAGCTGCTGATCACGGAAACCTTGGCAGGCCCACCTCTGCTTTTCCCGGCGAGCCTGCATGCCAGGTCGGTGAAAAATTTTCCGGTCTCGGTGCTTTCCATAAACGAGCCGAAAATAACGAACAGGGCGACGAAGGTTGCTGAAATACCGGTGATGGACCCATACATACCGGTATCGGTCAGCAGGTACTGCATTTCTATCAGCTCGGACAGTGGCAGCGGTTTGCAATAGAAAACCCCTGGAAGGTAGGGCGCTCCATAAAGATATAGTATGAAAACCCCGATAAGAATGGTCATCGCGGGGACAACCGCACGCCTGATCGCCTCGAGAAGCAAAATGATGTTCAATGCTCCCAGAAGCATTTGCGTTTGAGTCAAGGGATCGATGAACTGGAGCCTCATGCTCAGCGAGTCGTTGTTTATCATCAGATAGAGAGGGGGGAGCAGCGCCAGGAAGGCAAGAAGCCAGTCATAAGCCGGGACGGTGTTCGAAGTGGATCGTTTGCTTGCCGGAAAAAAAATGAAGGCCATGGGCAAAAGGAATAAAATGTGAACTCCCCGCTGGATCCTGGGTTGCATGACCCCGAAGGTCGCCGTGTAAAGTGCAAACACCGAAACCACTGTCAGCCATAAACCGGCCGCCGTTTGTTTCCAGCCGGACAGTCTTCTCAATGAACCCTCTCTATTTCGTGCTTCAATTTATGCCTCCGTGAACAGGGAGTTTCGGTTGTCTCCGGACCAGCAATATATCGGTCCGGAGACTTGTGAACTTCCGTGGAGCAGAAGGAATTATTTTATATAGCCGGCTTCCCGGTAAAACTTCTCTGCGCCGGGGTGGAGCGGCAGTGCGACATTGATTCCGCCCTTTTCCGGGATGAACGTCCGGTTTGCATTGTTGACTTCATGCAGTTTATCGATATGTTCGCATAAAATTTTGGTAATGGCATACACCACGTCGTCTGGTACATGGGAGCCGACGATCAACTCCCCTGTGCTTACCACAGTTGATGTGTCATTTTCCTGGCCCTTGTAGGTGCCTTTGGGGATGATATGCTGCCCCGAAGCCGTTGACAGGGTGCCCAGATCTTCGCCCAGTTTATCAATACATGCACCGGATACCTTGAGAAGGGTGCTGGCCCGGCTGACGAACATTTCGGTGACAGCGGCGGCGGGTAATGCGAGGTGGGTGAAAACGAAATCGACATGCCTGTCTTTATAAAGGCTCACCATATCCGCGTAGACCGCCTGGAACACCTTGCCGCCGGCTTTTTCGATGGCATCGGAGGAGATTCCGTAAAAACCTAGAATCGTTTCGATGAGCGGCAGGTCGGAAGTGCCTTTCATTGGCATTGCAACTTTAACCCTTTCACCGGCCTTCACTTTTTCGGCCAATTCTTCCACCGTCTTTATGCCGGCATCCCGGGCCGCGACAAAGTGGATGTAATAGGTTCCAAAAATTCCTCCCAGCGCCCTGACATCGGGGTTGGGTTTCTGAAAAAGAGGGGCGATACCCTTATAGGCCATTTTATCCACAAAAGTTATTCCCCATCCGAGGTCGTCCTTTCCGCTGGATACCCTGACTGGATTGACGACACCGCCGCCCGGTACGACTTTGATGATGATTTTTGGTTCTATTTCGGTGATCATCCTGGCTATTCCGCCGGCCTGGACATACCAGCCCCCACCGACCCCTCCGGCTACCCAGCTGAGCGTTGTCGGCGCAAGTGTGTCGGATGCCGAAACCGTGGCCGGCCCGGGGACAACCAGCAGGGTTAACGCCATTGCAAAAGTAACTGCAAAAAAATTTTTTCTTGAAATCCTGTTCATTTTTTTATCCTCCTTTTCTTTTCGGGGTAAAGCAGCCTTAATCGGTTATAAGGATCACCTTTGGGACAGGCATCACAGAAACGGTTTTGAGCCCGGAAGTCTGATGGTAATAACCTTTATTTCCGCAAAAGAAGTATGGGAGAAACGACCATGACGGTCAAGGAAATTTCGATTTGGTTTTTTTAGATCTCGGAGCTCCTGCTCCAAATTTCTTAATTCCTCGGGATCGGCGTCGGGATTGAAAAAGCGGTGAGGTAAAACTCCCTGAATATACTAAATTAATTGGCGGAAGTGCATGGGAATCGAACCCACCTGACCCGGTTTCAGCCGAGTCACACCGGATTTGAAGTCCGGGAGCCCCACCAGTGAGCTTTCCACTTCCATGCACTATTCTACGCACCAATAGGCCTTTGTCAACCGTTTGGAGGAGGCAAATGCGATGTCCATACCTACGCTGCACGACCCGTCGGGTTTGGAAAGGATGGTGCAGGTGCGTTTCAATCGAGCGCGTCCAGGATAATACGTAAAGTCCGCCTTAATGGCTCGGCGGCGCCCCACAGCAGCTGATCGCCCACTGTGAATGCAGCCAAATATTCCGGCCCCATAAGCATTTTACGGATGCGTCCCACCGGAACATCAAGGGTCCCATTCACAGCGGCAGGGGTCAGTGCGGAAAGCGTCGAATCTTTATCGTTGGGAACGACTTTAACCCAATCATTTCCGCCGGCTATCATGTCGGTGAGCTCATCGATCGAGACATTCCCCCGCAATTTTATCATCAAACCCTGGCTGTGGCAGCGCATGGCACCGATCCGGACACAGACGCCGTCTACCGGTATCCGGGGATCGGCCTTCAGAATCTTGTTGGTTTCGGCATCCCCTTTCCATTCCTCCCTGGTCTGCCCCGAAGGCATGGCCCGATCAATCCACGGGATGAGGCTTCCGGCAAGTGGAGCGCCGAAATTCTCAACCGGAAAATCTTTATCTCTCAACCGGGCTGTTACGGCCGAATCCACGTCCAGCGCGCCTGTGGCCGGATTCCGTGCAAGAGAGCCTGCATGGTCGGAAATATCGGCGAATTGTTTTACCAGTTCTTTCATATGCTGTGCGCCGGCGCCTGACGCGGCCTGGTAAGTCATCGTCGATATCCATTCGATAAGCCCCTGCGCAAGGAGCCCGGAAAGAGCCATCAACATCAGGCTGACCGTGCAGTTTCCTCCTGCAAACGTTTTGACGCCACCGGCAAGGGCCCGGTCGATGACCGTCCTGTTTACAGGGTCCAGCACAATTTCGCTTTTTTCGTCCATCCGCAGTGTGGACGCGGCATCGATCCAGTAGCCGTTCCAGCCGGTTGCGCGAAGACCGCCGTAAACTTTTTCGGTGTAGGCTCCTCCCTGGCAGGTAACGATGATGTCCAGGTCGGAAAGAGCTTTTAGATCGTAGGCGTCTAAAAGAGGGGGCGCGTCTCTGCCTGAATCCGGTGGCGTTCCGCCCACATTTGATGTCGTAAAAAAAAACGGTTCGTAAGGCAACTCAAAATCGCCCTCATTTTTCATCCGCTCCATCAGGACGGATCCAACCATCCCTCTCCAGCCTATAAAACCGATACGTTTCATATTTTCCCCTTGCATCTCCGTCACGTTGAATTTTTCCCGACTATACGCGATAGGTACACGGGTTTTCAAGTCCTAAGCGCGGCTTCGACCATTGGGCCCAGAATTTCAGTCACGGAACCATGGATGACCAATTCCGCCCGGTCATCCATGGGGGTTTCATCCCTGTTTATTATGATAAGTGGTGCTCCATGACGGCCGGCTTCGATCGGAACCGATGCCGCCGGGTACACTACCAGCGAAGAACCCAGGACGATGCACAAGTCGCATTCGGCAGCCCATTCAAGCGCCAGGCTCATCGCCTTTTGGGGCATTGCCTGGCCGAAGGAAACGGTTGCCGGCTTCAGCAACCCACCGCATTTTTTGCATCGTGGAGCCGTTTCCCCTGCACTGCGTCTTTCTTCTATTTCATCCCGTTCGAAAGATGCTCCGCAGAAAAGGCAGGATACGAAAAAGGTTGTTCCGTGAAGTTCGAGGACAATATCCGGCGAATTGCCGGCCTTGTGGTGCAGCCTGTCGATGTTTTGTGTGACCAGGCCGAGGAGTTTTCCCGCTTTTTCCAGAAGATGTAATGCAAGGTGGGCTTTGTTTGGAGATGCCTTGCGCATCACCGCGTATGCTTCGCTGCTCATCCGCCAATAGCGCTCCCGGATTTCTCCGCTTGCGAGAAATTTATCGAAATAGAAATCGGACGGGTCGTATTTGTCCCATAGCCCGCCTGGGCTTCGAAAGTCGGGTATCCCCGATTCGGTGCTGAGCCCGGCGCCTGTGAACACGAGGATCCGCCTCGATTCAGCTATCATAGAGCTTCCATGTCTGATCGCTTGGTTCATTTTGCTCCCCGGAAATGTTTTCTCGGAAATTGTAGGCGCGGTTTCCCTACTGCGCCCTGTCCGCATATTCCTAATATAAGTATATCAAAGCCGTGCCATGGTGCAAGGGTGCAAAAAAACTTGACGATCAGGCTCACATATCGGAAAAAGAGTCGCACGGGGATAACCATCGTTTGATATAGTGGAAATATAAATTTGCCCGGCAAAAGGAAACGATTGCTATGATAAGAATGAACGAACATTACAAAAAACTTCAGGCCTCATATCTTTTTTCTGAAATCGCCCGACGTGTTCGGTCTTTCGAAGAAAATCACCCGGACAGGCCTATAATCCGCCTCGGCATCGGGGATGTAACCCGGCCTCTTCCAGGGGCCTGTATTCGAGCTCTGCACGATGCTGTGGATGAAATGGCTGATGCGGATGCCTTCAGGGGGTACGGCCCGGAGCAGGGTTATCAATTTTTGCGGGAAAGAATCGCCCAAGTGGACTTCAAAGCCCGGGGCGCCGGGGTGGATGCCGAGGAGATATTCATCAGCGACGGCGCAAAATGCGACACCGGCAATTTCCAGGAGCTTCTGGCCGGGGATGTTCGTGTCGCCGTGCCCGACCCTGTCTACCCGGTATATGTGGACACAAATGTAATGGGCGGCAGAACCGGGGAGTTTCGTGACGGACGGTATGAAGGGCTACTCTACCTTGAGTGCACCGCCGAAAACGGCTTTATCCCGGAACTTCCCAATCGGCCCGCTGACTTGATCTATTTGTGTTTTCCCAATAATCCGACCGGCGCGGTCATCACCTTGCCAAGGCTCAAGCAATGGGTGGACTATGCGAGGGAGAACAGGTCCCTGATTCTTTTTGACGCTGCATACGCTGTTTTTGTTAAAGATCCCGACGTCCCCCGCTCAATATACGAGGTGGAAGGCGCACGCGAAGTGGCCGTGGAATTCAGGAGCTTTTCGAAGACTGCCGGGTTCACCGGGCTTAGATGTGCCTATACCGTGGTGCCGAAGGAATGCAAGGTATATGATTCCAGGGGTGAGTTCGTATCGCTTCATTCTCTGTGGTCTCGCCGCCATTCGACGAAATTCAACGGCGTTTCATATCCGGTGCAGCGGGCGGCCTGGGCTGCCTACAGCGATGAAGGCCTCAAGCAGATTATTGAGTTGCGGGATTATTACATGAAAAATGCGGCTCTTATCCTGAGAGAGATGACCTCTCTCGGCTACGAGTGCACCGGAGGAGAGAATTCACCATATATATGGGTCCGCACCGAGGGGGATTCCTGGGAATTCTTTGATTCTCTTTTAACCCGAGCCGGGGTCGTATGTACGCCGGGCTCGGGTTTCGGCAGATGCGGTCAGGGTTATGTGCGTATCAGTGCTTTCAATGACTACGACAGGGTCCTGGAAGCGATGAACAGGATTAAGACCGCGTTTTCGTGAAAGCAGGCTTTAAATGGATAAATGGATTAACGGAATTTGATGGAGGCGTTATGCGTGGGATGCTGGTTCGTTGGGTCATTTTGACCGGCTCGGTATTAATCGCATCTTATCTGATCGATGGAATCCATGTCAGCGGATTTGGAAGTGCGGTGGGGGCCGCCGCCGTCCTGGGATTGTTGAACGTGTTCTTCAAACCTTTATTGCTGATTTTTACCCTGCCGATCAACATCTTGACGCTGGGTCTTTTCACTTTCGTGATCAATGCATTTCTGCTGATGATGGCTTCCGGAGTGATAAGCGGCCTGGTGATAAATGGATTCTGGCCGGCAGTGCTGGGATCGCTGGTCATCAGCCTCGTCAACTGGCTGCTCGCATCCTTTATTACACCCAGCGGCCGTATAGGACGGGTCGATTACATCGATATGAGAAAAGGCCCCGGGAATCGTTGGCGTTAGGCGACGGGTTTTGGCTTGACGGGAATGAATCTTTCGGCTAAAAAAAAGAGTTTATTGTAAAAAATTTAATTGGTTAATAAGGTTATCTTTCCTGGGCAGGTGTAATTAAAATATGGAAAAAATTGGTTCGGTTCTCGAAGACAGGCTAAAAAAAATCCAGAGATTGAAAGAGCAAGGCACGCCCTTATATCCAGCCGGGTTTCGGGTCGATTTAACCGCGGCCGAGGCTCTTTCCCGCTATGGTGATATGGATGGAGATGCATTGCAGGCGAATATGCCTGTGCATACGATGGCCGGCAGAATAATGGCGTTAAGGGATTTCGGCAAAGCTTCTTTCATCCATTTCAAAGACGGAACCGGAAGGCTTCAGGCTTATATCCGCAAAGACAGGGTGGGGGAAGAAGCATTCAATATTTTTAAGTTGATGGATATAGGAGATTTTGTGGGAATTCAGGGTGGGCTTTTCCGTACGAGGACCGGAGAGCTTACGCTTCTTGCGGAGCGGGTTCAGCTGCTTTCGAAGTCGACAAGGCCGTTGCCGGAAAAATGGCATGGCCTCACCGATGTCGAGAAGCGCTACCGGCGCAGATACCTGGATCTCATTATGAACGATCAGGTCAAGGAAGTTTTTGTATTGAGGAGTCGCATAATTCAGGCTATCAGGGAGTTTTTCATAGCCCGGGGCTTTCTGGAAGTGGAAACCCCGATGATGCAGCCGATACCGGGGGGTGCGACTGCAAGACCTTTCAAAACCCACCATAATGCACTGGATATGGATCTTTTCCTTCGTGTCGCCCCGGAGCTCTATCTGAAGCGGCTGGTTGTCGGCGGGGTTGAAAGGGTCTTCGAAATTAACCGGAATTTCCGAAATGAGGGCATCTCGATAAAACACAATCCTGAATTCACGATGCTGGAATTCTATATGGCGCATGCCACCTACGAAGACTTGATGGATTTGACCGAGGGGCTTTTCACCGAGGTGCTTACCAAAGTTCTGGGGACGCTGGTTGTACGGTACCAGGGCAGGGATATCGATTTTACGCCTCCCTGGCGCCGAATTGTGCTCAAACAGGCCGTCTGCGAAATAGGACAGATACCTGAATCGACCCTCGACAGCAGAGAAGAAAGCATAGCCTGGGCGCGCCGCTCCGGTATCGATGTAACTGGAGAAGAGGAACACGGCGAGGTGCTCACCAAGCTTTTCGATCAACTGGTTGAGCCTACCCTTGAGAATCCAACTTTTGTGTGTGCTTATCCCACCGATGTGTCTCCTCTTTCCAGGAGAAATGATGATGACCCTTTGGTCACAGACCGTTTCGAATTATTCATCGGCGGCAGGGAATTGGCAAACGGCTTTACGGAGCTGAACGACCCTGAAGACCAGCGCATGCGTTTCGAGGCACAGGTGGCCAAGAGGGAGCGTGGAGACAAGGAAGCGCAGTTTATGGACAAGGACTATGTGAGGGCCCTCGAATACGGGATGCCACCGACGGCGGGTGAAGGCATAGGTATCGACCGTCTTGTGATGGTGCTGACGGATTCGCCTTCTATCAGGGATGTGATTCTCTTCCCCCATATGCGGCCTGAACAAAGGTAGGTTTTTTCAGCCGTGGGTAATTGCCAGGCGCCTTTGAAATCCAATTCGTGTTGATCCGGAAATGCCGGATGGGCACTAATAAGTTTCCATTGCCGGAATGTGGTTCATCCGGCTGATAAGCGGATTTATATGGCATTCGAGCTGCAGGTCGGTTTCCGTTATTTGAAGACAAGGCGGAAGAACCCGTTTATATCCGTGGTTACGCTGATATCGGTTTTGGGGGTGATGATCGGTGTCATGTCCCTGGTGGTCGTGATTTCAGTAATGAACGGGTTCAGAAGCGATTTGATGGACAAAATCCTGGGGATTAATCCTCACTTGACGGTTACAGGTCGAGCCGGGGCAATCTCTGATTATTCATCTATCCGCGAAAAACTTTCCCGGATAGATGGGGTCGCCGCGACTTCTCCGTTTGTACAGTCACAGGTAATGGTGGATCACGGCGGCCGGGCCGCCGGGGCGATCATCAAAGGCGTGGCGCCCGAAATTTCTTCCCTGGTGGTTCCCCTGGCGGAGGTTGTTGAAAACGGTTCATTGGAGTCGCTGGAGGAAAAAGAGGGTTCCCCGCCTCATCTTATAATCGGAAAAGAACTGGCAAGATTGCTGGGAGCACGGCCGGAAAGCGGATTGACGGTTGTTTCCCCGGAAGGTCGGTTGACTCCGCTGGGGCGGATGCCTAACAGCCGGGAATTTATTGTATCCGGGCTCTTTGATTCCGGCATGTACGAATTCGATTCATCGGTGTTGTTCGTGTCGCTGGCCGAGGCTCAGGATTTCCTCGGAATGGGAGAAAAGGTGTCCGGGCTCGAAGTGAGGTTGGATGACCCGACCACGGCTGGTTCACTGGGAAGTCGGATCAGCGAAGAACTGGGGTCGGGTTTTACGGTCAGGGACTGGATGACGAGCAACAAGAGCCTTTTTTCGGCGTTGCGGCTGGAAAAGATCACCATGTTCGTTATACTCACGATGATAATCCTTGTCGGGGCATTGAATATTGTAAGCAGCTTGGTGATGGTGGTTATGGAGAAAACCGGGGATCTTACAATCCTGAGGGTAATGGGGGCCACCCGAAGAAGCGTTATGAGTGTGTTTGTGGTACAGGGCGTTTTGGTTGGCTTTGTGGGGACCATTCTGGGAATTTGCACCGGTCTGGGACTCTGCCATTTGCTGGCGACCTGGAAGTTCATATCTCTGCCTGCGGATATGTTTTATCTGAGTTCGCTTCCCGTTAAGGTCGAGGCGCTGGATGTGTGGGGAGTCGCTGCGGCGGCCCTTCTTCTATCATTTTTGGCGACGCTGTATCCTTCTTGGCGCGCTTCTAGGTTGAACCCGGCGGAGGCTATCAGGTACGGATGATCGGCGAAGGAAAAGTGGAATCGGGTTACGCGGCTGAAGTCATGCGGCTGGTTGGGGTCAAGAAGTCCTACGCCCATAACGGCAACACGATTGAAGTGTTGAAGGGCATTGACCTTGTTGTGAATTCCGGCGAAAGTATAGCGGTCAGCGGGGTGAGCGGGGTCGGTAAATCGACTTTGCTTAACGTGATGGGGAGTCTGGATTTACCGACGGAAGGGTATGTTCTTTTTCGGGGAAAGAATATTTACGAACTTGACGAAGCATCGATTTCCCGTTTCAGAAACCGGCATATAGGGTTTGTATTCCAGTTTCACCATCTTTTGCCTGAGTTCAACGCTCTGGAGAATGTAATGATGCCCGCGCTGATAGCCCGGTTCGGCAAAAAGAAAGCGGCTGATATGGCGGCGAACGTGCTCAGCAAGGTGGGCCTGGACCACAGGCTGACGCACCGCTCCGGGGAACTTTCCGGGGGCGAACAACAACGGGTGGCTATTGCCAGGGCGCTGGTCATGCGGCCCGAGCTTCTTTTGGCGGATGAGCCGACCGGAAATCTGGATCTGGAAACCGGCGCGATGGTTGCAGATCTTCTTGTTGGTTTGCAGGAGGAAGAAAACCTGGCCATGATTATAGCGACGCACAATAATAAACTGGCGGATAGAATGTCAAGACGTCTGGAGATAGCCGGTGGAAGAATACATTGAAGATCAAAGATATCGCCGTTTAGTCCGCCTGCCGTTTCTTATTCGGTTGGCGTGGATTTCAACCTTGTTTTCTGCGGTTTGTATTGCGATCGGGGCGGGACAGGTACTTGCGGCTGAAAGTCCGGCGGTTGCGGTGCTTCCATTGGAGGTGCATGCGGCCGATCAACCGGATCAACTTGGGTTCGACGTCCAAAAAATGCTTGCTGAAATGCTTGCACGGAAAGGTATACAGGTTATCGATCCGAGGCAGGTGAATCGGCACCCTTCGGCGGGCAAGCCCGGCGTTTCCCGGTCGGAGGCGCTCGATTTGGCGAATTCTTTGGGTGCATACGCCGCGGTCATAGGGAGTTTGACGCAAATCGGCAGGGAAATAAGCATCGACCTGGAAGTAATCGAGCGGGACATGGAAAAGGAACCGAAGCTTTTTTTCATGACTGCCGAGCGCATGGATTTACTCCGGGAAACCGTTGAAAGGATAGCAAACAGTGTTTACCTGGAACTGTCCGGCGTTCCTCAGGTCGATTCGGTTCGCGTCGAAGGCAACCGGCGCATAGAAGACGCCGCGATTCTTCTGGCGGTTGGAATCAAAGCCGGGGATCTGGTGGATCAGGCGCAGCTGAACAAAGATCTTCGTGCGATATACCAGATGGGTTATTTTGATGATGTGAAAATCCAAATTGAAGATGGACCCAAAGGGAAAGTTGTTATCTTTGAGGTCACAGAGAAACCCTCGGTGGGAAGGATTGTCTTTTCGGGCAATCGAAAAATCAAGGACGAAGATTTGCAGAAGGAACTGGGTTTCGGCCGTTACGCTTTTTATGATCCGAACGAGGTGAGGCGGTCGGTTGAAAGACTCAAGGAATTATATCGGCAGAAGGCTTATTACAATGCTGAAATTTCGGTGGATGTTTCAGACCTTCCAAACAATGAAGTTCAACTGGAATATCGGATCAAGGAAAACCAGAAGGTTTTTATCACCGAAATTTCATTCAAAGGAAACGAATCGTTCAGCGACCGCCGTTTGAAGAAGACCATGATGACGAGCGAGAAGGGCTTTTTTTCATGGATAACCAGTTCGGGGCATTTGGACAAGAGAAAAATTGAGATTGATCTTATGAAAATATCATCTTTTTATCATAACCATGGTTTTATTAAAGCCAGGGTGGCTGAACCCGAGATTATTTTCAAAAAAGAGGAAGGGATACACCTGCTTTTCGAAATAGAAGAGGGTGCTCGTTATTATGTAGGGCAACTGGGCGTGTCAGGAGACCTGGACAGGGCTGAGGAAGAACTCCTGGAAAGGGTCGAGCTGAGTAACGGGGATGTTTTTAACCGGGAGATCCTGCGGGAAGACGTAGAGCGCATTCGTGATGTTTTTGTGGATCAGGGCTACGCTTATGCCGAGGTGACTCCTCTAACGCGGGAGGATGAACAGGAGCATACCGTTGATATCACGTTCCGTATTTCCAAGGGGAAGAAAGTTAAATTTGAACGAATCGTGGTTTCAGGCAATACGATTACCCGAGAAAATGTTATACGGCGGGAACTCGCGGCGGTCGAGGGCGATTATTTCAGCGGTGAGGCGTTCAGAACGAGCGCAAGTAACCTTCGGCGCCTCGATTATTTTGAAGATGTGGAAATTCAAACACGCAAAGGCAGCTCCGACGAGGCGATCATACTTGATATAAAAGTGGAGGAGCGCCCTACCGGGGTTTTTGCAGCCGGTGCGGGTTACAGCTCTGAAGAAAATGCTTTTATTTTATTTGAATTAGGTGAAAGGAACCTTTTGGGAAAAGGATATAGTCTTTTTGCGAATGCCAGAATCGGGAGCGTTTCCTCTCTTTATGATATAAGATTTTTAAACCCCTGGGTTTATGACACGCCTATTTCCATGGGCATCGATCTTTATAACTGGGAGAGGGAATGGAACGACTACACCCGGGACAGCTGGGGAGGAGCGTTCAAAATCGGGTTTCCGCTTGCGATCGATGAATACACCAGGGGCTCGATAAAATATGGATATGATGACGCCAATATTTACGATGTTCTCGATACCGCGGCCTGGCAGATAAGGGAAATGGTCGGGAAAAACGTAACGAGCAGCATGACGTTTGAATTGAAGCGGGACAGCACCGATCGTTCATGGAACACTACGAAGGGTTCGCTGAACAGCCTGACGTTCGAGTACGCAGGCGGCGTGTTGGGCGGCGATGAATATTTCAACAAGTATGAAGCCCGTAGTGCCTGGTTTTTCCCTGTGAAGTGGGGCACTGCCATCATGCTTCAGGGCCGCCTGGGATACCTGGAAAGGCGATCGGGCGGCAATCTGTCTGTATTTCAGAAATACAAACTCGGAGGGATCGATACGGTCAGGGGGTTTGATTACGGCACCATATCGCCAATGGAAGGAGGCAATTACATCGGCGGAGAAAAAATGATGGTGTACAATATGGAGTATCGTTTCCCGCTGGTTGAGGAGCAGGGAGTTTCAGGAGTGTTCTTTTTCGATGCCGGCAATGTTTTTTTGAAAGACGAGAGTTTTACGTTCAGCGGCATACGAAAATCGGTCGGCGCTGGTATAAGGTGGTATTCGCCGATGGGACCGCTGAGGCTTGAATATGGCAGGAATCTGGATCCGAAAGATTGGGAATCCAAGGGAAGATGGGAGTTTTCGATCGGAGGATTCTTATAAGCGGCCGTCGAAGTGTTTTCGAATGGTAATGCTTGAATCAATTTGTTATCAAGGGGGATGTAATGAAACGTTTATTTACTGTTTTTTCTATTATGTTTTTTTTATTTTGCATATCGGTATTTCCGGCGGCGGCCGCATCAAAAATCGGTGTAGTCGATATCCAGCTCCTTCAAGAAGAGTCATCTCAATTCCAAGATGTGAGAGATCGGTTGCAAAAAAGAGCCGATGAATTGAAGGCTAAGCTGAGCAGAGAAAGTTCTGATTTGGCGAAATTGGAACAAGAATATGAAAAACAAAGCATGATGCTTAGTTTAGATGCCAAAGAAACAAAACGTAGAGAATTGGAAAAGAAAAAACGTTATTATAACTATCTTTTTGAAGAATATAACAGGGAGCTAAAAGAAGCGGAAATGGAAGCGACAAGGGCAATGAGCAGACAGATCAGGTCTGTGCTCGCTGATATCGGAAAATCCGGTGGATTTACGATTATTATGGACTCTTCTGCTCCGGGGCTTCTCTATGAAAAAGGAGCGGTGGATGTAACGAAAGAAGTGATTAAAGCCCTGGATAGGCAGTAGCAGGAGCTTGAGCAGTGGAGAAATCACTAAGCGAGCTCGCCGAACTCACCGGCGGCAGGGTGGAAGGAAATGGGTCAGCCTTGATATCCGGGGTGGCGTCGCTGGAAGACGCCCGCCCGGGAAGCATTTCTTTTTTGGTGGACCGGCGTTTTGAAGAAGAGGCGGCCGCCACCAAAGCTTCTGCGTTGATTGTCGGCAAGCCGACGTCTCTTTTCGGTGGACCCCTGCTTGTGGCCGAAAACCCCTTGCTGGCATTCGCGAAAATAGCAACTATTTTTGCTACTCCGCCGGAACGTCACCCTGGGGTAAGCGATGCCGCTTCGGTTGACGGAACTGCGGAACTGGGCGCCGATGTTTCGATATATCCCGGCGTATTCGTGGGAGCCGGGGCGAAAATCGGTGACCGTGTAACGTTATACCCCGGCGTGTTCGTCGGCGAGAGAGCTTCGATAGGAAGTGACACCTTGGTTTATCCTAATGTCACTGTCATGAATGGGGTGGTCATAGGGAGCAGGGTCATTCTGCATGCCGGGGTCGTTATTGGAAGCGACGGGTTCGGGTTTGTCCGTGACGGGGCTTCCTCGTTCAAAATTCCCCAACTTGGAACGGTCCGTATCGAAGACGATGTCGAAATAGGAGCCAACTGCTGCATAGACCGAGCCGCCCTCGGCGAAACTGTGATCGGTAGAGGCGTTAAGATGGATAACCTCATACAGGTGGGCCATAATGTCGTGATCGGGCAGGACAGTATCATCGTTGCTCAGGTCGGCATTTCAGGTAGCGTGCGCGTTGGTCGCCAGGTCGTTCTAGGCGGTCAGGTGGGCGTGGCGGATCACCTGGAGATAGGCGACCGGGCGATGGTGGGTTCCCAGTCGGGTATAGCAAAATCGGTCCGGCCCGGAGAAGTTGTGAGCGGTACACCGGCAATTCCCCATCGCAAGTGGCTCAGGGTTTCCGGCCTGACTGCCAGGCTTCCGGATATCGTGGACAGAATAAAAAAGCTCGAGCGCGGTTTCGCAGGATTACGCGCTGCGGACCAGGATGAAAATCAAGAAAGGAAGGTTTGATTTCATGAAACTGCCCTTGAAATACGAAGACATCGTTGATTTGCTTCCCCACCGTTTCCCGTTTCTGTTGGTCGATCGAATCATCGAATTGGAGTTGGGTAAGAAGGTTGTGGGAATCAAGAACGTAACAGCGACCGAGTTTTTTTTTCAAGGACATTTCCCCGGAAAGCCGATTATGCCGGGTGTGCTTATCGTAGAAGCGATGGCTCAGACCGGGGGCGTGCTTGCCAGGGTCACCCTTTCGGAACGGAAACCGCAGGAAGCCGATGCGGTTTATTTTATGTCGATGGATCGTGTCAAGTTCCGTCGGCCGGTCGTACCAGGAGATCAGCTTCGCTGTGTGGTGGAGGCGATCCGCACCGGCAACCGGGTATGGAAAATGGCCGGCAAAGCCTATGTAGAAGATGAAATCGCTGCGGAGGCGGAACTCGTTGCCACCGTCGGGTGATTGTGGAAGATCTCCCCTTGATGTGGAAGCCTTTTGGGCTCGTGGACGATTCGCTTTTAGGTGATGGTGGTGTAAGTGGTGGTGTTGGTGTTAGTGAAAAATTATACGAGGACTCAATGGATATACATCCTTCAGCGGTGATAAGCCCCGGGGCAGAGCTGAGCCCGGGGGTCAAAATCGGCCCCTACTCGCATATCGGAGAGCACGTAACGATCGGTCGCGATACGACGGTGGGGGCCCATGTTGTTATAGAGGGCGTAACCCGGATCGGAGAACGCAACAACATCTATCATTTTTCTTCAATAGGCTCGGCTCCCCAGGATATCGCTTACAAGGGCGAGCCGACCGAACTTATTATAGGCGATGATAATACAATACGGGAATATGTAACCGTTAACCGGGCCACGACCAAGGAAGAGTGGAAAACCAGAATCGGAAACAACAATTATATTATGGCCTATGCTCATATTGCCCATGACTGTGTACTTGGCGACCGGGTGATCATGTCCAACGTCGCGACCCTGGGCGGTCATATCCGTATTGGCAGTGGCGCGATCATCGGGGGGCTTGTGGCTATCCACCAATTCGTCAGGATCGGTGATTTCGCTTTCCTGGGGGCGAAATCAGGTGTCGACCGCGACGTGCCCCCGTTCATGATGACAGCCGGACCCCGTGCCAAGCTTTACGGAGTCAACCGTAAGGGACTGAGTCGGATGGGGATGAGCAGAGAGAGAATAGACGGATTGAAAAAGGCCTATCAAATCATATGGCGGGATCATGTGCGCTTCACCGAAGGTATCGCAAGGGTAAGGGAAGAGATTCCGTTGTTTCCCGAACTGGAGCTTCTGCTGGATTTTTTTAACGGCTCCAAACGTGGTATTTTGAGGTGAATCGTGCCGGCGGGCGCGGAAATTAAATTATGTCCGAAGTATTTGGGATCATTGCAGGAGGCGGCAAATTTCCGTTGATGTTGGCCAAGGCGGCCCGTTCCAAGGGCCTGCGGGTCGCAGTGATTGGACATATCGGGGAGACTGACGAGGCGATAGCCCATTCTGCGGATACCCTGGACTGGGTTAAGCTGGGGCAGCTTGGAAAGATTATTCACACATTAAAGCGCCGAGGGGCCAGCCGGGCTCTGATGGCCGGCACCATCACCAAGAAAAAGATGTTTTCCAACGTGATGCCGGATTTGAAAACGCTCAGCATGCTTGGAAAATTTGCGGTGTTCCACGACGACGATATACTTACCACCGTGGCCGATGCTCTTTCCCGTGAAGGCATCGAAATCGTGAGTTCCACATTGCTGCTCCCGGAATTGCTGGCCCCTGCCGGGATTATAACTCAGAGGAAGCCGGACAAAACCGAACAGAAGGACATCGAGTTCGGCTGGCGCATGGTCAAGGAAATCGGAAGGCTCGATATCGGGCAGTGTGTTGTGGTAAGACGCAGGACCGTTCTGGCCGTTGAGGCGATTGAAGGCACCGATGAGACCATCCGGCGCGGGGGAAGGCTTGCCGTCGAAAAGGCGGTGGTGGTCAAGGCAAGCAAGCCGCAGCAGGATCTCAGGTTCGATGTTCCCACCGTGGGCCTTCAGACGGTTATCACGATGAAGGAGGCGGGTGCAGCGGTGTTGGCTGTTGAAGCGGGAAAGACCCTCATTTTCGACAAGGAAAAAATGACGGCTTTCGCGGATTCGGCGAAGATTTCCATCGTCGCGAGGTCCTGAAGGATTGAAGGATGATGAGTTCGTGTTTTTCCGCACAACCGGGAGAGGCGATGAAAGACGGTAAAATGAGAGTGGCCGTGATAGGTGCCGGTCACCTCGGAGAATTTCATACGCAGAAATATGCAGCACATCCAGAGGTGGAGCTGGTGGGTGTGGTGGATATTATTCCTGACAGGGTGCGGGAGGTGGCTGAAAGGCACCAAACCGGTGCATACCTGGATTACCATGATATCCTGGATTCCGTCGATGCGGTCAGCCTTGCGGTGCCGACGGAGCGGCATTTCGATGTGGGGAGGGATGTGCTGGATGCCGGCGTTCACCTTTTGATCGAAAAGCCGATTACCTACGATATTCATCACGCCGACAGCCTGATCGATATCGCCCGCAAGCGCGGCCTGGTATTGCAGGTGGGGCATGTGGAGCGTTTCAACCCCGCGGTTGTGAGGATGGAGTCGCTTGCCAGGAATCCCGTTTTTATAGAATGTCAAAGGCTTCATTTATTCACTCCCAGGGGGACCGACGTTGACGTGGTTCTCGACCTGATGATCCACGATCTCGATATTGTACTCCATATGGTCGGTGCACCGGTAACGGGACTGAACGCGGTGGGAATGAGCGTTATTACAGGCAAGACCGATATCGGCAACGTTAGGTTGATTTTCGAAAACGGCGCCGTCGCCAACTTGACCGCGAGCAGGGTCTCCGGCACCACTGTCAGAAAAATAAGGGTTTTTCAACCCAATGAATACCTGTCGGCCGACTGCCTTAAGCGCGAATTCACCATCACACCGCTTAAGGCTCCGGATACAGACGCCGACAGCAGGCCTTTCATCAACTCTAACAAGACTAAATTTCCAGGAAGCGATCCTCTCGCGGACGAGATCAGCGCTTTTGTAACGGCGGTGCGCGCCGGGACGGAGCCTGTGGTGACCGGGGAAGACGGCCGGGATGCTTTGAGGGCCGCACTGGCGGTAATAGGGCTCATTAACAAGGGCTGCACCTCGTTTGAATCGTTTTGCTGACAAAAGGTTGGAATTGAAATCTGACGGTTCAAGACCAGTTTCGGCCGGGCGGTTTCCGCTCGAATGCGAGGTTTTTCTCGTGGCGGGGGAAGCTTCAGGGGATCTCCACGGTTCGAATCTGGTAAGGGCTTTGAAGCGTATCCGCCCGGAGACGACGTTTTCCGGGGTCGGAGGCCCAAGAATGCGTGAGGCCGGGGTGGACATCATCGTGTCATCGTCCAAAATTGCAGTGGTGGGCCTCACCGAAGTTTTTAAGAAAATACCAATCATTTTAACCGCCCTGAAGACAGTAAAACATGCGATCAAAGAAAAGCGGCCATCTCTAGTAATTTTGATAGATTTCCCAGACTTTAATCTTAATGTCGCAAAATATGCCAGGCGTTCCGGTGTTCCCGTCCTTTATTTTATAAGCCCCCAGGTCTGGGCCTGGAGAAAAGGCAGAATCCGCACCATAGCAAGAAGAGTCAACAAGATGGCGGTTATTCTGCCATTTGAAAGAGACTTTTATGCAAAATGCGGTGTTCCTGTATCCTATGTAGGTCATCCTTTGCTGGATGTATGCCCTCCGGTTGAAAACCGCAGCGAGGCAGCGCAAAAACTCGGTCTGGGAACCGAAGGCCCGTTGATCGGGTTGCTTCCCGGCAGCAGGTCCGAGGAAATCAGAAATATGATGCCTGCGATGACCGGGGCCGCCCGCATGCTTTTGAATCGCTATCCATCAGCCCGTTTTGTTCTACCGCTTGCACCGGGGGTGGAAATGGAATTTATCACGAAATTCATTCCCCGCGGACTTCCCATGGAAATCCACTCCAAAAATTTGTATAAATATCTCAATGCATGCGACGCCGCAATGGTGGCATCCGGCACGGCCACACTGGAAGCCGCGTTGATGGAAACCCCCATGGTGATCGTTTACAAGGTGTCCGGCCTTTCATACCGAGTGGGCAGGCTGGTGATAAAAACACCCGCCATTGGTTTGGCCAACCTGGTGGCCGGCGAAAAATATTTTACCGAACTTATTCAACACGAATTAACGCCGGCAAGGCTTTATTCGGAAATCGTATCGATGCTGGAAGAACCCTCGGTCCGCTCCCGAATTCGTAAGGGGCTTTCAAGGGTGCGGTTGAGACTCGGGGAAAGCGGGGCGCTTGAGCGTACCGCCGCGCTTGCGGCATCGATGATAAAAAGCAGGGTTGATGATGGGTAAAACGATACTGGTCGTAGACGACGAAAAAAATATTTTGACATCGCTTGAAGGGATTCTTTCCGATGAAGGCTTCGAAGCCGTTTGCGTCGAAAGCGGATTCGAGGCCCTTGAAAAGGTAGCGGAGGAGAGCCCGGATATCGTGCTTCTGGACATCTGGATGCCTGAAATGGACGGTATCGAAACCCTGATGAAACTGCGGGAATCGTACGGCAATATCCCGGTGGTGATGATGTCCGGGCATGGGAATATAGAAACCGCAGTGCAGGCCACGAAGCTTGGGGCCTATGACTACATAGAAAAACCGCTTTCGATTGAAAAACTCCTTTTGTCCATCGGAAACGCGCTTGAGCATAACCGTTTGGAAGAGGAAATATGCCTGTTGAAAGAAAAAGAGCGCCTGCGCCGCCGGATAACAGGCAGTAGTGATGCGATCCTCCAGCTCAAGGAACAGATACGGATCGTGGCTCCGACGAAAGCATGGGTGCTTATATCCGGAGAAAACGGCACCGGCAAGGAGCTGGTCGCCCACACGATTCATGCCCTGAGCGGCCGGGCCGCCAAGCCCATGGTGGAGGTCAACTGCGCTGCGATCCCTGAAGAGCTTATTGAAAGCGAGTTGTTCGGACATGAGAAAGGCGCCTTCACCGGCGCCACCACGATGAGGAAGGGAAAATTCGATCTGGCCCACGAAGGGACGATTTTTCTCGATGAAATCGGAGACATGAGCCTGAAGGCCCAGTCCAAGACACTAAGGATTCTTCAGGAACAAAAATTCGAACGGGTGGGGGGGATAAAAACAATCCAGGTGGATGTGAGAGTGTTGGCAGCCACAAATAAGGATCTCGAAAAAGAGATCGAAAAGGGAACGTTCCGGGATGACCTTTATTTCAGGTTGAACGTCATACCTATGGTTGTCCCCCCTCTGAGGGAAAGACTCGACGACATTCCGGAGCTGATTGAGGAGTTTCAACGGGAACTGGCATTGACTACGAATATCGAACCCAAACATTTTTCCGATGGGGCGCTTGAAATGTTTCGTGGCTACGACTGGCCCGGCAATGTCAGAGAGCTGAAGAACCTTGTGGAAAGGCTGCTGATAATGACCCGGGGCAAGGTAATAGAAGTCAAAGACATACCCGCCCCTTATAATAAATCCTCGGTCGAGCGGGAAAGGCTGGGCGCGATGTTCATGGAGGGATCGCTTCGGGATGCAAGGAGCGAGTTTGAAAAGTCTTTTATAGAAGCCAGGTTGAAGCAATTCGGAGGAAATATTTCGCAGACCGCCGAAGCTATTGGAATGGAACGCAGCAGTCTTCATAAAAAAATCAAGGCGTATGGGCTCGAAGGTATAAAAAGCGATTCTAATAATTGAGTGGGCTGTGATTATCAGCGGTGGATTGAAGTCACCTTATTTATTTGTTCCCACAGCTCCTCTCTTCCCTCGCGGGTTTTTGAGGAGAAAACGACCGGTGGCAACGGCAGAAGCTCTTTCAGGCTGCGGGTGACGGCGGCACGCTTTTCAGCGGCCCTGCTCCTGGAAAGCTTGTCCGCCTTGGTCAAGGCAGGGATGGCAGGTATGCCCCGGCGCGTCAGTTTATTGAGAAGATCGATGTCGCCCTTCGAAGGCTCCCTCCGTATATCCATGATGATCACAACCGCCGCTAGACTGGGCCGTACCTCGAGGTAGGTTTCCACCAGGCGCATCCATGAATTGCGAACCGAAACCGGGACTTTGGCAAAGCCATAGCCTGGAAGATCCACAAAATAAATCGACTCACCGACCGCGAAAAAATTGATCAACCGGGTACGGCCGGGGGTTGAGCTGGTGCGCGCAAGCTTTTTGCGGTTCGTCAGGGTATTGATCAGCGAGGATTTGCCGGCGTTGGATCTTCCTGCAAAGGCAACTTCCGGCCTGTCGGCGATCGGGAAACCCGGCGGTCCGCCGGCGCTGGTGATAAATTTTACGTCCATACAGGTCCGGGATATTCAGCGTGTCGCAAGGTAACCTTCCAGTCTGTCGCATCCTTCACGAATTTGCTCGATGGAATTTGCATATGAAAACCGGAGATATCCTTCGGCTCCGGCACCGAAGTCTATGCCGGGGGTCACCGCGACTCCGGCGTGTTCGAGCAGTTCGAAGGCCAGGGCATATGAATCGCCCGACAGGTGTGATGCATTCGCCAGGATGTAAAAAGCACCCGCCGGCTCGTAGGGGATGCCGAAGCCCATCGTTCTCAGCCTATCGAGCAGATAGCGCCGACGTTCATCGTAAACAGCCTTCATCCGCTTCACATCTCCACCGGCGGTGGACAGTGCGGCCACGCCGGCCCACTGAGAAAGGCTTCCCGCCGAAATCATCAGGTTTTGCTGTATTTTCTGGATCGGCCGCATAAATTGTTCGGGAGCGATCAGGTAACCAAGCCGCCATCCTGTCATGGCATAAAGTTTTGAAAAGCCGTTTAATACGAAAGCATTGTCCGTAAACTCAAGAATAGAGCGTTCTTTCGTTCCATAAACCAGTCCGTGATAGATTTCATCCGAGATTATGGGAAGGCCCAGCTTTGACAGCCCCTGCATGTTTTCGTCTGAAAGAAGCGCCCCGGTGGGGTTCGATGGCGAATTTATTATAACTGCCCGCGTGTGCCGGCCGATCAGGGCTTTGACTTCGCCGGGGTCGATCTGGAATTCATTCTGCTCCCTGATCGGTGCAAAAACAGGCCGGGCGCCGAGAAAATACGCGAAATTCGGGTAGCACGGGTAGTGGGGATCGGACATGATGATTTCGTCCCCGGCTTCCAGGAGCGCCGAGAAAATCATGAACAGGGCGGGCGATGTTCCGGAAGTGACAAGTATTCTTTCCGGTTCAACGATTACCCGGTAGCGCTCCAGGTAGTGCTCCGATATCGCTTTTCTCAGTTCGGGGATGCCGAGGCTGTGGGTGTAATGCGTTTTTCCGGCGCACATGGCCTCACGTGCGGCCTCGCAGATGCATTCCGGGGTCGGGAAGTCCGGCTCGCCTATTTCAAGGTGTATGATGCGGCGGCCTTCGCGCTCGAGCTGCTGGGCTTTTTCGAGTACGTCCATCACGATGAACGAGGAAATCCGATCGGTTCTTCGGCTGGCTGTGGTCATATCTTGTTCGTCCTTGTTCATGATTTACACGACTTTATTGAGCGGGTATTCGATGATTCCCTCCGCCCCCGCCTCAAGTAGCTTCGGGATAAGATCGCGGACCACCGGAGACTGCACGACGGTCTCCACCGAAAGCCAGGGGGAATTGTAGAGATGCGCGATCGTGGGGGAGTTCAGACTCGGAAGAAGCGGAATGATATTTTTGATCTTTTCCTCCGGTACGTTCATCTTGAGCCCGACCAATTTTTCCGCCCTGAGCGCCCCTTTGAGCAACAGGAAAATATGGTCGATCCTGGCTTTTTTTTCGGGATCCGCATAGGATTCCGGGTTGGCGATCATCTGGGTGTTGGTCTGCATCAGTTCCTTGATGATTTTCAAACCATGGGCCTTGATCGTTCCGCCGGTTTCGGTGACTTCAACGATCGCATCCGCCAGCCCGGACACAACCTTGGCTTCGGTGGCCCCCCATGAAAATTCCACTTTTACATCAATGTTTCGTTCGGAAAAATATCGTTTTGTGAAGTTTACAAGTTCAGTGGCTACTTTCTTCCCGTTCATGTCTTCTATGTCTTTGATATCGGAATCCGAGCGGACCGCGAGAACCCATTTGGCGACATTCTGGCTTGCTTTTGAATAGATAAGGTCACCGACGACGCTGACAACCGATTCATTTTCCTCGGTCCAGTCCCTGCCGGTAAGGCCCACATCAAGCATACCACTTTCGACATAACGGGACATTTCCTGGGCCCGGCATATATGACACCGTATCTGAGGGTCGTTGATTTCCGGGAAATAGCTCCTGGAGTTCAGGGATATTTTCCAGCCTGATTTTTCGAAAAGACTGATGGTAGCGTTTTGTAAACTTCCTTTTGGAATACCTAGTTTAAGCTGATTCATTTTTTATACACCTTCTCCGGATCAAATACTTTATCCGCTATTTTTTTAAGTGTGCCGTCATCTTCAACGCGGCGGTAAAAACATGATTCATAGCCTTTATGACACGCGGCGCCGCCAACCTGTTCCACCTTGAAGAGCACCGTATCGTCATCACAGTCGATAAGGATCTCTTTTACTTTTTGAACATGGCCGGAAGTTCCACCTTTATGCCAGAGTTCACGCCGTGAACGACTCCAGTAGTGGACCTCGCCGGTTTCAAGGGTCTTTTTCCACGACTCCTCGTTGATATAGGCAAGCATCAGGACTTTACCACTCTGGAAGTCCTGAGCTATTGCGGGGATCAATCCATTTGTCTTCGAAAAATCCAATTCAATCATAATATTAAATCCTTTCAATTTTAAATCGTTTTATCTAGCACAGTGACGGTTCCGCCGCAAGGAAAAATTGGTCAAATGCAGTGTTGACCGGCCCCCCGGTGCGTGGTAGCTTTTTTTAAACGGCTTGTGACGGCCGGTGGAGGAGTGGAAGTATATGGAAATCGTTTCTATATCGGTAACTTTGTTCCTGATCATGGATCCTTTCGGAAACATCCCGGTTTTCTTGACGATCCTGGAGCGGGTTCCACCTACACGACGCCGCTGGGTTTTGACCCGGGAGCTTCTGCTGGCGCTGGTTGTCATTGTAGGGTTTGTTTTCTGCGGCCGTTTCGTAATGAGCTTCTTGGGTCTTCGGCCCGAGTCGGTTGCCATTGCGGGTGGGATCATTTTGTTCATCATCGGACTGAAAATGGTTTTCCCGGGGCGGGAACCCGAGGCGGACAAAGATCTCGACGGGGAACCGCTGCTGGTCCCGCTTGCAATTCCGTTAATCGCAGGTCCGTCTCTGCTGGCGGTGCTTCTGGTTTTTTCGTCAGGGGGTGGGCTGGGCACTT
Source organism: Desulfatiglandaceae bacterium (assembly GCA_046498185.1). Taxonomy (GTDB): domain Bacteria; phylum Desulfobacterota; class DSM-4660; order Desulfatiglandales; family Desulfatiglandaceae; genus CAYXDR01. Next base: position 37,319 of record JAWOBE010000036.1, read on the forward strand.
TAAACCTTTTGGGAGCGGCCCTGATAGCCTGGTCCGCGACCTTCATTGTGCTGTTTTCATCGACGTTCCTGATAAAGTTTTTTACGCAGCGCGGGCTTGCTGCGGTGGCGCGCTTGATGGGAATGGTTCTGCTGGCCCTTTCGGTCCAGCTTCTGGTGGACGGAATCACCGGTTATCTCACGGGACTATAAAATTGACGCCTTTTGACAGTGGATCAGGAGGCCTTGAACGTTAACAAGGAGAAAATAGCATGAAATCACCCGTACCCCGCGTTTCGGCCATTCATGACCTTTCGGGATTCGGCCGTGCATCGCTTACAGTGATCATACCGATTCTTTCGACCATGGGGATCCAGGTCTGCCCGCTGCCCACCGCGGTCCTGTCTTCTCACACAGGCGGGTTTAAAAATTACCGGCTCGTGGACCTGACCGGGAATATGGAAGATTTCATGGATCACTGGCGATCGATGGGTCTTCGTTTCGATGCTGTTTACAGCGGCTTTCTGGGCTCTTCCCATCAGATCAGCATCGTGGAAAATTTCATAGAGTCTTTCGCCGAAAAGGACCAGCTGGTCCTGGTGGATCCGGTCATGGGGGACAATGGAAAGCCTTACGGGCCGGTGAACGCGGAGCAAATCAACGGGATGAGGCGGCTTGTAAAAAAGGCCCACGTGATAACACCTAATTTCACCGAGGCATGTTTCCTATTGGGCCGTGATTACAGCGATCGGATAGAGCCGCGGGATCTTCGCGACTGGCTGGTGCGCCTGAGCGAGCAAGGGCCGGAGGTCGTGGTGATCACCAGTGTGCCTCTCCAGCCTGGACGGAATGCCTCAACGGTGATGGCTTACAACCGGACGGACGGGCGGTTTTGGAAGGTGGACTGCACCTATATCCCGGCCTACTACCCGGGAACCGGCGATGCGTTTGCAAGCGTGATCCTTGGAAGCCTGCTGCAGGGCGACAGCCTCCCCATCGCGCTCGACCGCGCGGTCCAGTTCACGACTCTCGCAGTCAAGGCGAGCTTCGGCTATGATCTACCGCGCCGTGAGGGGGTGCTTCTCGAAAGGGTGCTGGGTCATCTGAAAGCTCCGCTCGCCTCGATCACCTACGAAATCGTCGAGTGGTGAGCGGATTCGTCCCCCCGGCTCGATCATCCGCGCATGGATTCGTAGACGGCACGGTCCTCGTCACTGAAGCAGCAGGCGATGATGCGCTCGAAATCCTTTTCGTGCTCGGCCATGACATTCAGCGCGATTTTCGCGGCGGATTCTTTTGGATAGCCGTAAACCCCGGTGCTGATCGAGGGAAAGGCGATGCTCGCCACGTTGTGGCGCAGCGCGAGCTCGAATGAATTACGATAGCAGGATTCCAGCAGCTCGGGCTCGCCGCTTTTGCCTCCCTTCCACACAGGGCCCACCGTGTGGATGACCCATTTCGCGGGCAGCTGAAAGCCGGGTGTGATACGGGCTTCACCCGTGGGGCATCCGCCCAGTTTGCGGCACGCTTCCAGGAGCTCCGGTCCGGCCGCACGGTGAATCGCACCATCAACGCCTCCACCTCCGAGCAGCGAGCGGTTGGCGGCGTTTACGATTGCATCGACCTTCAGAGTGGTTATATCGGCCTTGATCACTTCGATCATTTCCGTCCTCCGACCATTAAGCGATAGCTTTTTTAATCAGCCGGTCCGATTTTCTTGCCGTTCTCGTCGTATTTGTACCAGCCGATCCCGGTTTTTCTTCCT
>JAWOBE010000191.1:0-15888 GCA_046498185.1 Desulfatiglandaceae bacterium
CCCTCCCCTACATCCCTGGTCCGCAATTGCAGCGGGAGGGGGGAACCTGTCGGGCGTAGCTTTGGTGAAGCCTGAACCCCTCCCCTACATCTGGCTCCTGACCTCTGCCTGCTTTCAAAATCAGAGCTTGATTTCCATTCTTGATGGGGGTATTTATATTTGTTTGGACTAAATCGAAGGATCATCTATCCCCATTATGAATTATGAACTCTGGCATGTCGTATTGTTGCTGTTGACCGGGGCCGCCGCAGGTGTCAGCTCAGGAATGATCGGCGTAGGCGGTGGTTTTTTAACCATACCGGTTCAGTATTGGCTTTTGCTGGTCTCAGGAGTTGACCCGGATCTCTCCATCAGAGTAGCCCTCGGGACCAACCTCCTGGTCGTGATACCCACCGCCGTGAACGGCGCCCTGGCCCACCACCGCAGGGGGGCGGTTCTGTGGAAGGAGGCCGTCATCCTGGGTATAACCGGAACCACCGGGGCCTACTTCGGGGCCGCCATAGCCTCCCGGCTTCCGGAACCCGTCATGACACTCGTGTTCGGCGCCTTCGTGATACTCATCGCCATCAGAATGATGACCGCGAAGCTCCCCGAAACCGTACCATCCTCGTCAAGAAACCAGCTTGTGGTGGCATTGTGCGGTTTTCCTTTCGGCATGCTCTCGGGAATGCTCGGGGTGGCTGGAGGAGGGCTGCTTCTGCCGCTGCTTGTAATGCTTCTTAAATTCAACGTCCATCAAGCGGTGGGGACCGCCACGGCGACCATGATCTTCTTCGCCACCGGCGGTGCTCTGTCTTTCTCGATTCACGGGCTTGGTGTAGAGGGGCTTCCACCTTATTCCACCGGCTATATCAACTGGCTCCAGTGGGTTCTTCTCGCGGCGGGCTCCGTTCCAATGGCTAAACTCGGCGCCCGTTTTGCCCATAGGCTCCCGGCGGCGCGGATCAGGCAGATATTCGCCTGGCTGATGATATTCGTCGGTCTCAGGATGGCCGGCGTCTTTGAATACCTGTGGATGCTCTTTTAAAGATAAGAACGGCATCTTCCGACGGCCGGATCAAACAACCTCCGGGCGAGGATAAAGCCCCGCTCTTTCGACGATTTCCGGAACCTTTTCCTCCCATTCTATGGCCATGACATGAAAACCGTGGACCCCTTCCACCTCTTTAAGCCTCTGGATAGACTCCACGCAGATCGTGATCCCTTCCTCGGGCTGTTTTTCCTTTGAGACTCCCGCCAGGCGTTTTATGACCTCGTCCGGGACATCCATCCCCGGAACCCGGTTTTTCATGTATTTTGCCATTCCGGCCGATTTCATCGGGGTCAAACCGGCAAGGATATGGACTTTTTCATGAAGTCCTCTGTCCCGGATTCCTTTCATCCATTCTTCGAATTTATCAAGGTTATAGATGCACTGTGTCTGGATAAATTCGGCCCCGGCCGCAACCTTTTTCGCCAGCCGTGGAACCCTGATCTCAAACGGATCTGCAAACGGATTCGCAGCCGCTCCGGCAAACATTTCCGGGGGTCTCTTGATATCATCTGCCCCCAGAAATTTCCCATCGTCCCTCATGTGCCGTACGGTCTGCAAAAGCTGCATCGAGTCGATATCGAAAACATTCTGACCGCTCGGACAATCTCCGAAATGCTGGTGGTCGCCGGACAGGCACAAAATATTGAAAATGTCAAAGGAAGCGGCCCCCAGGATGTCACTCTGGAGAGCGATCCTGTTCCTGTCCCGGCACACCATCTGCAAAATCGGTTCGAGACCCATGAGCTTGATATGAATGCAGGCAGCGAGGCTGCACAAGCGGGTCACGGACGTCTGGTTGTCCGTGACGTTTATGGCATCCACATAATCCTTGATGAGCTCGGCTTTTTTCGTAATCGCTTCCGGGTCGCTGCCCCGCGGAGGACCGCATTCGGAAGTCACCGCAAGATGACCGGCCGCAAGGATTTTCTCAAGCTTGCTCGGTGTCCTGATCTCACTGGGGCTCATAGTCTCACATCCTCCCTCACCACTTTTCTCGGGCCTCCGGCCCTGTCCGTGGACCAGTCTTTAAGCGGGGCCAGGTTCTCGTATTCGTCAAGGCGTCCAAGCTCTTTCAAGCGGTCCACGATCAGCTGCCAGGCACACGGCAGCTCCGGGTCGATCTCGCATTTGCCGTTCGAAGAACCGCCGCACGGTCCGTTCAGCAACCGCTTGGCGCACCGGGATATCGGGCAGATGCCACAGGTTCGGGCGAGAATACACTGGCCGCACCCCTGGCACCTTTCGCTCCAAACACCCCGCTCCTCGGTCACCCCCATGAAGCAGGTATTGACACCGGGGATAACGGGTGTCGAAAAATACGTCTCGGCCATGAACTGAACACCCACCCCGCAGGCCAGCGACAAAACAGCGTCATAGCGATCGATCACGTTCCGGATTTCCTCCAGGTATTCGTGATCGCACTGCCTTTCAAGCGTGACTTCATCGATTTTCACCTCCACGCCCTGGTTCATGAAATACATCCGCAATGCGGAGGCAAGGACCGAAACTTCCTTTTTCCCTCCGGCCTCGCACACCGTCACGCACTCGTTGCACCCGGCGATCAGGATGTTCCTGAAATCTTTCACTTCCTCGATGAGTTCTTCAATCGGCTTTCCCTCTGCAACAATCATATCCCGCACCCCCTGACCAAACAGTCGGTCCACCTGTGAACCCTGCGGCGATCAAGCCGGAGAATCCACGGCCAGCCGTTTAAGACGCCATTTTCCACCGACCGGCTTTCAGCGGATTCGGCCCCAGTGCCGTGATTTTCTCGGTCATTTCCACGGCGATCTCCGCGAAGCGGGGGCCGTCACTGGAACTCAAATTATACATCTGAACCCGCTCCCCACCGATACCCACCTTGTCCAGAATCACGCGCACCGATTCCACGCGCTTTCGTGCGCGCAGGTTGCCTCGCAAAAACCGGCAGTCCCCCTCCATGCATCCCACCACGTAAACGCCGTCTGCACCTTTCTCAAAAGCGTGCAGCATATGAATCACATCCACCTTGCCGGTGCATGGCACCCGGATCACCCGGATCGTTCCGGGATATTGAAGCCGCATCGAACCTGCCAGGTCCGCAGCGGTATAGCCTCAGAAATTACAGCAGAATGCGATGATGACGGGATCCCATTTTTCCATTACAACACCCCTTCGAGCAGGGCATCCACCTTGCTCAACAATTGTTCGTCTTCATACCAGTTCAATTCTATGGCCTTTGCAGGGCACTCCGCGGCGCAGATTCCGCAGCCGTGGCACATGGCTTCGTCGATTTCGCTCACCCCTTCGCTGTTGATCCGCGGAACCCCGTAGGGGCAGGAACGCACGCAGACAAGGCACGCGGCGCATTTGTCGGGGTCCACCCTCGCGGTCACCGCGGAAAGCGTTATCTCTGTCTGGGACAGGAACGTGGTCGCCCGAGAAGCGGCCGCCATGGCCTGGGCCACGGCTTCCGTGACAAGCTTTGGGCTATGTGCGGTGCCGCAGACAAAAACGCCGTCGCTGGCCATATCCACCGGTCTCAGTTTGACATGGGCTTCCAGGAAGTAGCCGTCCGAGGTCCGCGGAACTTTCAAAATGGTGGCAAGCTCCTCGGTGTCGGTGGCTCGAAAACCTGTGCTGAGAGCCACCAGGTCCACGGCAACGCCGACATCGCGGCCGAGGACGTGATCCCTGAAGGTAACGGACAGGCCCTCGTCGGATTTATCTATTCTCGGAGGCGCGTCCTTTCGAAAACGCGAAAAGATCACCCCCAGATCCCTTGCCTTGCGGTAATAATCCTCCATCAGGCCGTAGGTACGCATATCCCGATAGAGGATGAAAACATCCGCCTTCGGATTGAGTTCCTTGATATGAATCGCGTTTTTAACCGCGCTCTGGCAGCAAACACGGGAGCAGTTCGGGTTCTCCTCGTTTCGGGAACCCACGCATTGAATCATCACGACCCTGTCCAGGCCTTCCGCGCCTGCTTCCTCCAGCCTCCCTGCAAGGTCGATTTGCGTAACGACCCTTTCATCTTCATGGTAAAGGAACTCCTCCGGTTCGTACGGCACGGCTCCCGTGGCAAGAATCACGACGCCGTGATCGATCTTGCGCTCGTACATGCCGGGTCCCACAAGAACTTCGGTCGTGAAATTTCCTTTGAAACCGGTGAAATCCACCACCAGGCTGTTTGTCAGCACCTGGATCTTCTCGTGGGATGTCACCTGATCGACCAGGCGCTTTATATAGGACCGTATATCCGCCCCCTCGATCGTCTTCGTAAGCTGCAGAGACAGGCCGCCCAACTGCGGCTCCTTTTCGATGATCACGGTTTCAAAACCCTGGTCGGCCAATCCAAGGGCCGCGTTCATCCCCGCGACACCGCCCCCGATAACCAGCGCCCTCTTGTTGACCTTGATTCGTTTCTCGGCAAGCGGCCGGAGGAAAGCGGCACGGGCCACAGCCATCCGTACAAGATCCCGGGCTTTTTCAGTGGCCGCACGGTGATCCCCTCCATGGACCCACGAATCCTGATCCCGTATGTTCGCCATTTCAAAAAGATATTTGTTCAGGCCGCACGCCTGGAGCGTTTCCTGGAAAAGGGCCTCGTGGGTCCTCGCCGAGCACGAACCCATCACAAGGCGATTCAGCCGGTGCTCAACAATAACCTCTTTCATCCTGTCCTGGGTGTCCTGCGAACAGGTAAACAAATTGTGCTCCGCATGAACAACGTTCGGAAGGCCCGCAGCGTATTCCGTCACACCCGGCACATCGACGACGCCGCCGATGTTTATGCCGCAGTTGCAGACGAAAACCCCGATTCTCGGCTCCTGCCCGCTTACATCCATTTCTTCAGGTATCTCGAGGATTTTTGTTTCAAGCCACCGGGCTTCGTTCAAATTTGAACCGGCGGCGCATGCGGCGGCGCTTGCCTCGATCACCGACGAAGGGATGTCTTTTGGTCCCTGGAATATCCCGCTGGCGTAAACACCCCGGCGGGAGGTATGAACCGGGGCAAAAGGGTCGGTCACCGCAAAATGGTAGGGGTCGAGCGCGACACCCAGCCTTTCGGCAAGATCCACGGTTTCAGGGGAGACCTGAAGACCCACGGAGAGAACCACCAGATCGAAAATATCCGAATGCATGGTTCCTTCTTCGTCGGAATACTTTATCTGGAGGTCTCCGGTCCCGGCAACGGGATCGACGGTATGAACCCGGGTCCGGATGAAGCGTACACCGTGTTCTTCTTCGGCACGTACCAGGTATTTTTCATAATCTTTCCCGAACGTGCGCATATCCATGAAAAAGATCGAGGCCTCCAAGTCTTTCCCGCCGTGCTCCCTGGCCATCACCGCCTCCTTGACCGCGTACATGCAGCACACGGCCGAGCAGTAGCCGTTTCCGCACACGTGCATATCGCGGGAACCGACACATTGAATCCACGCGATTCTGCGGGGCTCGGCATTGTCCGACGGTCTGGCGAGGTGCCCCATCGTCGGGCCCGAGGCGCTCAATATCCGTTCAAACTCGGCACTGGTAATCACGTTCGGGTGTTCCCCGTACCGGTAAATATTTCCGTAGGCCCGGGGATCGAATACCTCGTTGCCGGGGCACAAAATCACGGAGCCGATTCGAATATCCCGGTTCTCCTGGATCTGTTCGTGGTCGACGGCGCCAGCCAGGCATGCCTTCACGCACTGGTAACATTCCGAACAGATGCCGCATTTCAAGCACCTGGAAGCTTCTCGAAGGGCTTCATCCTCGTTGAATCCAAGGTTGATTTCATTGAAGTTTTCCCGGCGTTCCTCCACTGAAAGACGCCTCAAAGCCGTTCTCGGCAACCGGGTTTCTCCCTCTGTTTCAGGCTTTTCGTAATCCCAATCCTTCGCTCGCCCCTCGGCCAGGTCCAGTCCGTTGATATAACGATGGATGCTTTCAGCGGCTTCTTTTCCGCACTCCACGGCTTCCACGACCGATTTCGGCCCGTAGAACACATCACCGCCTGCAAAAACGCCTTCGACAGGCGTTTCCAGGGTAACAGGATCGGCGGAAAGCCCGCCGCGGTCGCCTACTGCGATACCCTGGCCTTCTGCATACCGAAGATCCGCCGCCTGACCTATCGCCACGATCACGGAATCGGCCTCGATGGTCATCATGTCGGACTCATCATAACAGGGCCGAAAAGCCCCTTGATCGTCGAATACAGCGGTGCACCGCTTGAATTCGACGCCCGACAGAGTTCCACCTGACTCCATAAAAGTGCGAGGCCCAAAACTATTGATTATCTCGATACCCTCTTCGAGGGCTTCTTCAATTTCGTAATCCCATGCAGGCATCTCGTCCCGGTTCTCGAGACACACGAGCGTGACCTTCTCCCCGCCTTCGCGAAGCGCTGTCAGCGCCACATCAACAGCAACATTGCCACCCCCGATCACGATCACGCGCCCGCCCACATGAACCGGGCGGTTGAGCGCAACATCCCGCAGAAATTCAACGCCTTTTATCACGCCGGGCAGATCTTCGCCGGGAACATTGAGCCCGCGGCTCAAGTGCAGGCCGGTTGCCAGAAAAAACGCCTGGTATCCATCATCTCGCAGACTCTCGAGCGAAATATCCTTTGCAAATGCAACCCCGGTCCTGATTTGAACGCCCATGGCCTCGATGATGCCTATTTCGCGGGCAAGGACATCGCGGGGAAGCCTGTAGGACGGAATTCCAACCGCCATCATACCGCCCGCCACAGGAAGCTTTTCAAAAACCGTCACAGGGTATCCCATGCGGGTCAGAAAATATGCAGCGGAAAGGCCCGCCGGCCCGGAACCTATAACCGCGACCTTCTCAGGGCGCTTTTCTTCCGGAACGGGTGGGATATAAGGCTCTTCCCCGCCGCGGTCAATATCCGCCAAAAAACGGTGGAGATATTGAATCGCTATCGGTTCATCGACATCTCCACGGGTGCATATTCCCTCGCATGGATGATGGCACACCCGCCCGCAAACCGCTGGAAAAGGATGAGAATCCATGAAAACTTCCAGGGCCTCACGGTATTTTCCCTGGTTGATCAACGCCACGTAACCCTGGATGCTGACATGGGCCGGACAGGTGGCCTTGCAGGGAGCGGTGCCTTGCTTCGTTATCGCAAACCCGCCCGGGATGGCTTGGGGATACCTTTTGTATATGGCCTTTCGCGAAGCCAATCCGAAGTTGTATTCGTCCGGCAGATCTATCGGGCAGACTTTTACGCATTCACCGCACCCGGTGCATTTGGTCAAGTCAACGTAGCGGGGCTTTCGCAGGACATGCGCGATGAAGGAGCCATCTTCTCCGTCAAGGTTCAAAAGTTCGGTATTGGTAAGTAATTCTATATTTAAATGCCGGCCGACCTCGACCAGTTTGGGTGAAATCAGTCACATGGCACAGTCATTGGTCGGAAACGTCTTGTCGAGCTGAGACATAAGTCCGCCGATCGCGGTGGACTTTTCAACCAGGTAAACGTAATAACCTGAGTTCGCCAGGTCTAAAGCCGACTGCATACCGGCGATGCCGCCCCCGACGACCATCACGGAACCCGAGACCCTTTTTTCATTTCTTTCCGGCATGATATTGCTTCCTTTCTCAACTCCTGATCGTATCCAGAATCCAGGGGAGTTTGTCTTCCCACCCGACTGTGGATATCGAAGCCCCGGCAAACCCCATCTCCCTTATCCGGGAAACGAGCCCCGCCGCCGTTTTGACGCATTCCCAGGCCTTGTCGCCGGCTTTCTGGATGGATTGTATAATTTCGGGAGAAATCGAAATATGCCTTATGTTGCGGTCGATATAGCGCGCCATCCCGGCCGATTTGAGAAGAAGCACCGTAGGGATGACCGCCACCCTGGACGTGTCTATTCTCTTGAGAAGAACCTCCAAACGCTGCTCGTCAAATACCGGGGACGTGATGACGAAACGTACGCCCAGCTCAATCCTTTCCTCGAGCTGTTGAAGTTCCACGTCCAATGCTCCTCCGGACGCTCCGGCGTTGAAAACGCTTCCGACAATCAATGAAGGCGGCGAGCCTTCCAGTTCGACATCTGCCAGATCCCTTCCGCCGGCCAGGGTCTGAAGCATCTTGAGAAGCTGGTGAAGGTCCAGATCCTTGACTTCATGAGCATGGGGATGATCGCCGTGTACAATATCCTCCCCGGGCACCGCCATCACCGCGGAGACACCCAACGCGGAAGCGCCGAGAATATCCGCCTGAAGCGCCAGCCGGTTACGATCCCGGCAGCAGGCCTGCATAATCGTTTCGAAACCTCGTGATTGAAGAAATGCACAGCCGGCCAGTGAACAAGCTTTCATGACAGCGTTGGCCATCTCCGGAATCACCAGGGCGTCAACACGTCCTTTCACGAGGCTTGCATTCTTAAAAAATTTTGAAAAATCAGAACCTTTAGGCGGATCCATCTCGCCGAAAATTACAAACTCGCCCGTGCGAAGCTTCTCCTCCAGATGCATGTCATTTTCCCCCGGCACTCATGACGAACAGTTTACAGAGGCGGCACCCATTCGTTCTTAAGAATGGACACAATATTAAATTTTAAGGAATTCAAAAGAATCGGTTTGAAGAAACATAACCGAGATATAAATTTGCAAATAAATCCCATGGCTGTCAAGGAATTTCTGCGACCGGCTCCATCCGTGAGTCAAATCTTGATGCCCTCGTAAGAAGTCACATCGTAAGAGATGAACTCTCAGGCTCGAATTGTAAGATCTAAAATCTGCAATTAGCTGTTAGCAATTAGCTGTTAGCTTAGGAACTTCAGGTATCTGTCCAGCTTCAGGTTGAATCTGAGCTTTCATTTTTTGATGTTACTGCAACCTCTGACAACCTATTGTTATTACAATACTAATGGCTAAAAACCAACGGCTGATCACATTTTTTAAGTAAAAATCTATTCGTATCTTACCGCATCGGCCGGATGCTCGGAAGCGGCCCGCCAGGATGGATACAATGTGGCGAGAAAAGAAAGAACCAGGGCGCCCGCCGCCACCAATGCCACTTCACGCGGTTCAACACGGACCGAAAGAGAAGACAGCCAGTAGACATCAGCCGGTATATCTATAAACCTGTATTTTCCCAGAAAAGCGCATATCCCCAGACCCAGGCCTATACCCGCGGCTGTTCCGGCCGCACCGACAATCAGACCCTGCATCACGAAAAGCATCATTACACGGCGCGACGAAGCACCCATAGCCCTCAATATACCGATATCTTTTGTCTTCTCCATCACTGCCAGAAACAGCGTCCCCACGATGCTCAAAACCCCCACAAGAACAATCATCGCCAGAATCACAGCTATCGCCGCCTTCTGCATCGAGAGCATTTGAAACAAATTTCTGTGCATCACCTTCCAGTCACGGGCTGAATACGGATATCCCAGACGGGATCGAATCCGCTCCGCGACCATACCGGACTCGTCGGGGTTAGACGCTCTCACTTCCAGCCCGTTCACACGACCGGAGGCTCCCAGCAGCCTCTGGGTTTCGCCGAGCGGCAGGAAAACCAGCGTTGAGTCATAATCGTACATACCCGATTCGAACAACGAGATAACCCGGTAAACGCCGGAAACCGGCAGCCCATCCGGGGATGCCCCGGGAACCAGTAGAGTAACGCTTTCACCCGGTGCGGCTCCTATCTTGGCGGCAAGCTCGCTTCCTATCATGACCCCGGTGGTTTCACCCTCCTCGTCAACAAGATCATCCAGCTTTCCATCCCTGACCATCGAAGAGATTTGAAGCACATCACCGCTGGATTTTATGTCCACACCCCTCAAGACAGCTATCGAGGATCCTCCGTCGTGCACGGCCATGACCTGGCTGTATATGAAAGGAGTAGACGCGGCGACTCCCTCCATTTCATTTATCTTCTTCCCGATCTCACGGTAATCCACGAATGCGCCTCTGCCGTCGGTGACCAAAACGTGTGCATTCACCCCCAATATCTTGGAAGTCAACTCTTCCCGAAAGCCGTTCATCACCGAAAGCACGACGACAAGGGACATGACGCCCACCGTTACCCCTATCACAGAAATAACCGTGATAACGGATATGAAGGCCTGCTTGCGTTTCGCCCTGAGATATCTCAGCGATAAAAAAAATTCAAAAAACATGGCACTCCGGCCGACATGATTTAATTCAGAGGCGGTCTCTAAACAGTGTTCGAAAATGGTTCCGGCCCTCCGGAGTGAACCGGAATGCGAGCCGGTCAAATACTGCGTTGCGATAAAATTATTGTTGATTTTTACATCAAAACGCAAAAACTTCAACTCCAATTCAACCCGGTCTCATACTCCACGACCCCCTCGTCCTTCGACACCCGATAACATAACCAATAACTGATAACCCGATAACGCCGCGCAACGGCACCACCAACAACAGGTTGACATAAAAAACCAAAAATTGTAATCCTTCGGCGGGCCGGCCGGATCTGCAGTATATTCCACACGTTTCCCGGCCCACAAAGATCGCAGGAGAAAATACCATGTTTCTGGAACAATGTCTCATATCTGTAGGAACGGCCAGGACTCCTTATAAGACCCGTCAGGAGGCCCCCCGACAAGGACGACCCGAGAACTCCCTCAGTACGCTGGAAATACTGCCCGGTTTTGAACCCGGCCTTGATGGGCTGGAAAAATTCAGCCATCTGATCGTATTGTACTGGCAACATATGGGAGACAGGGAGAAATTCCGCACAACCACACCATCGGGGCCCGAGGTTCGTGGCGTATTTGCGACCAGGTCTCCGAACCGTCCCAACCCGATCGGGTTGTGTGTCGTGGAACTGGTGGAAAAGCGCGGCCTGGTGTTGACCGTCCGAGGAATGGATGCGGTGGATGACTCCGCCATTCTTGACATCAAGCCTTATATTCCCGACCTCGACTCGGTTCCCCATGCCGGGCGCAGGGAAGATTGAAAGCACCCTGACAGCCCAAACTGTTCCAACCAAAACGTGATTTTTATTGACAGCCGGGTGCAAAATAATTTAAGTGATAGCCTTATTTCACTTCAACAAAACGAACCGTCGGTTATTCCGACAGACAACACCGGCCGTAAATTTCAGTGTTACTGTAACCGGACGAAAGTCAAGGCCGTTTCGCGCCGTTCTCAGTTCCTACAGCGCTTGAGCTGTATGGAATTACAAGCAGTCTATAATTTTGAAAAGCCCATTTAATCAACATTAATCCTAATTAAGGAGGAACCCAATGAAAAAGTGTGCTTTGTACGTCTTTTGTTCACTGCTTGTGGTATGCTTTCTTGCGGGAAACGTATCAGCGAAACAGACGGTGGTCGTCTACACATCCCTTGAGAACGAAGAAGTCGTAGAATATCTGAAACACGCAAAAAACGAACTCCCCGACCTGGACATAAATGCGATACGACTTTCCACAGGTGAGCTGGGTGCAAGAATGCTTGCAGAGAAGGACAACCCCCAGGCCGACTGTGTCTGGGGATGGGCGGTAACCAACATGGAGGGATTCATCCCCAGGGGGATGGTGGAACCCTACAAACCGGCCGGATGGGATAAAATTCCTGCCAAATTTAAAGACCCGAATTTTAACTGGGTGGCCATCGATCTTTATGCGGCGGCGTTCGTAATAAACGAAAAAGTGGTCGAGGCCCAGAAACTCCCCATGCCGAAAGGGTGGAAAGACCTGCTGGATCCCGCCTACGAAGACAAATTGATAATGCCCAACCCGGCAAGTTCAGGAACCGGCTTCCTCCAGCTGGCAAGCATTCTGCAGATGTTCGATCCGGATTACAAAAACAAGCCTTTAGCGGACAATAAAGGCTGGGAATTCATAAAGGCCCTCGATGTCAACATGAGCCAGTATATCAAAAGCGGCTCAAAGCCGGCAAAATTAACCGCTGCCGGTGAATATGCGGTCGGGTGTTCGTTCGCTTTCGTTTATTCCTCTCTCAAGAGGCAGGGCTACCCTGTTGTAATGGTTTTCCCGGAAGAAGGTGTTGGATACGAACTGGAAGCTAATGCGCTGCTTAAAGGCGCAAGACACCCTGAGGCCGCCAAAAAGTTCCTCGACTGGGCCATCAGCAAAAGCGCCATGGAACAGTATGCGAAGTTCAAAATGGGCGTGACGTATCCCGGGATTCCCGGCCCTGCTGATCTTCCGTCCATCGATACCGTAAACCTTGCCCCGATGGATTTTCAATGGCAGTCCAAGAATCGTGAAGAAATCCTTGAAATGTGGCAGAAAACCGTTCTCGAATAAAATCCTCCGGCCGGGGCGCAGAGTCGCTCCGGCCTTCGGGAACGGCAATGTATTGCCGGAAAAAATTTTTAATTCATCTTGTCTACACAACTAAAGTAATAGTCTTGTATACGGTCAGGAGCATCCAAAATAATGTCAAAATCTCTAATATTGGATAAAGTGTCCAAACATTTCGGGACTCTCGTCGCTGTCGACGAGGTGAATTTGACTATTGAGCCAGGCGAATTCATCTGTTTTCTGGGGCCCAGCGGATGCGGCAAAACAACTCTTCTGCGGCTGATCACCGGGTTCGAAAATCTCACTTCGGGCGAAATCATTTTCGACGGAAAGGTCATCAACAACCTTCCGCCTCAAAAACGGGACTTCGGCATTGTGTTTCAATCCTACGCACTATTTCCGAATATGACCGTAAAGCAAAACATCGCCTTCGGCCTTAAAATGCGGGATATGCCCCAGCGCCTGATCGATGAAAGAGTCGATGAAATGCTCAAATTGATCGGCCTCGCCGGATGGCAGAATCACTATCCAAGCCAGTTGAGTGGAGGGCAGCAACAACGTGTCGCCCTCGGCCGGGCGATAGCCATTAAGCCCAATGTACTGCTGCTGGACGAACCATTAAGCGCGCTGGATGCAAAGATAAGGGTGCGCTTGCGAACCGTGATAAAGCGGCTGCAACAGGACCTGGGGGTAACTCTGATTTATGTGACGCATGATCAGGAGGAGGCCCTCGCGCTGGCAGACAGGGTGGTAATCATGCGGGACGGCAGGTTCCGCCAAATTGGAACCCCCTTTGAAATATACAAAAAACCGCAGACCAGTTTTGTCGCTGAATTCGTGGGCACATCCAACTTTATCAACGGTTTAAAGAAGGGAAACAGCATCCAGTGCGGGGGCAAAAGATTCATTGTGGCCGGGGCGGAAGGAGTGGGCGCCGATGGAGACAACGTATACCTCGCGATCCGACCCGAAAGCATCGAAGTGGTGGGATCCAAGGTAGAAATCGAACAATGCTCTCCTGAAAACATCGTGGAAACCAAGGCGGAAGTCATCAATTTCCTCGGAGCGGTTGTCCGGATAACCTTCTTGATGGAAGAAGAAGAAATGTTTGTCGATATCCCTGAAAAGGATTTCGAAAAAATGGCCCTGGCCCGGGGAGACAAGCTGACGCTTCATTTTCCACCTGACGCATTTTACGCCTACACCGAAATGTTTTCGAAATTGATATGACCGGGACCGAAAAAGACAGGAAAGGTTAAAAACAGCTTATGGGTTCACAATATCACGAAACGGCTGTTGTGGAGAATTACCGGGTTTCATCGGCCAGAATGGAGATGGACAAATTTATCGTTCCGGCGGTCACTATCTGCATATCCGCCCTCCTGTTCTTCTTTATGCTCTTCCCCATTTTTTCGATCCTCAAACTTGCATTTTTCGAAAATGGTGAACTTGCGTTCTCGAACCTGACGCTTGAAAACTTCTATCGTTATTTCACCACTTCTTACACTCTCAATGCACTTTGGCACAGTCTTTATGTCTCGTTCGTCACCACATTGATCGTCACCGTGGTAACTTTCTTTTTCGCCTATGCCCTCACCCGAACAACAATCCCCGGCAAAGGCTTTTTCCGAAACATAATAATGATGCCGCTGGTCGCCCCGAGCATAGTCCAGGCCCTTGCCCTGATCTACCTTTTCGGCAGAAACGGCCTGATCACCGCTCACCTGTTCGGAACTTCATGGAATGTATACGGACCGACAGGCATCATAATTTCCGAGGTCCTATACTGCCTGCCCCACTCTTTCGTGATATTGTTTACCACCCTCTCGGCCGTGGACATCCGGCTCGACGAAGCGGCTGAAAGCCTCGGCGCCTCCCCGTTCAAGGTCTTCACGAAAATAACGGTCCCCTCGGCAAAGTACGGAATCGTCAGCGCCGCGGCGCTCACATTCAACCTGACAATAACCGATTTCGGAAACCCGGTGGTCATCGGCGGCGACTACAACGTGCTGGCGACCGAAATTTACGCACAGGTCACCAACCTTTATCGCTTTGAATTGGGGGCCACCATAAGTATAATCCTGCTCATTCCCTCCCTGATGGCCTTCATGCTCAACTACTACATATCCAGAAAGTCTTTCGCCATGATCAGCGGGGCGGCCAACCCGTTGATACCGCCCTCAAGGCCGCTGAAAAAAACAATGTTCACGGGGTACTGCAGCGGAGTGGCGTTCTCGATAATACTTGTTTTCGCAACAGTGGTCATCGGCTCATTCGTTAATATATGGCCGTACGACTGGACATTGACTCTCAGGCATTACAGTTTTCCTTCCATTGCAGGTTATTCGGCTTTGTGGACCAGCGTCTGGGTATCGCTTGTGGTGGGGATCGTGGGATCTTTTATTACCTTGATAGCAGCCTATATCATAGAAACAAAAAAACCTTTCGGGAAGCAGATTCTCTACCTTTTCTCGGTGATGCCCGCCGCGATTCCCGGGCTCGTAATGGGGCTCGGCTACATCCTGGCTTTTAATAAACCTCACTACATTTTCTATGGAACACCATGGATAATTGTCATCAACATAATTATATGCAATTTTACGCTGGGCATCCTTTCGAGTATATCAAACCTGCGCAACATTGATCCATCGGTGGAAGAAGCCGCCATCAGCCTGGGAAGCGACACCATCAGAACTTTTTTCAGGATTATATTCCCGCTTTCCCGGGTCGCATTTTTACAAAACTTCATCTATTTTTTCATGCGTGCAATGACCACCATCAGTGCCGTGATCTTCCTGGTCTCCGCTACAGTGCACCTGGCGGCGATCGAGATAATCATGCTTGACAACGACGGTTGGACGGCCAGCGCGAACGCGATGTGTACGTCGATAATCGTCATAGTACTGGCTATGCTCGGTTTGCTCCAGATAATCGTCAAGTTGACGGCCCGCAGGCCCGGAACCACCCCGGCCTCATGAACCCGAACTGACTGGTGCAGAAAACAACATAAGGTTGACAAACGACCTTGAGTCCGTGTCCCGCGGGGGGTCGAGGACATCAGGTGTTGGTGTTGTTGGTGGTGGTGGTGAGAACGGATCGAGGCATTCAAAATTCCAGATTCAAGATTCAAGATCGATGGCGTCGTAAAAAGTACCATCCCCGCCTTATCGGCGTCGGGGTCGGGATCGGTATCGGGGTCGAAAAGCTCGCCGGTCAACGTCCGATACCGACGCCGACAGCGACCCCGACCCCGAGGGACAGGGTTGTTTTGACTTTTTTACGAAACCATAACGCATGATATTTTTCGAGGGCATCGAACCATGAAAATATTTGTTTGTATAAAGCACGTTCCGGATACGGCCGCGCGGGTTTCGATCCTCGGGTCTGCTGAATGTGATCCCGGAAACAAGTACGTGATAAATCCCCACGACGAATACGCGATTGAACAGGCTGTTTCGATAAAACGAGAACTCGGCGACACCGAAGTGACGGCGGTGAGCCTTGGTGGCACGGATGCTGAAAAAACCTTGAGATCCGCGCTCGCCCTCGGCGCGGACAGGGCCGTGCTCGTCGAAACCGGCGTTTCCTTCCCCGGCCCCAGGCTTACCG
>JAWOBE010000120.1:0-3778 GCA_046498185.1 Desulfatiglandaceae bacterium
TTCCTGCTTCTTCATTATGGTCAGCGAATAATCTTTGATCACGTCAGCCATAAGCATTCCCAGGGCCGACAGGATGCCGGGGTTGGGGGGTAACAGCACTTTGGGAATGTTCAAAAGCCTGGCCAAAAACGCCGCATGCATCCCCCCTGCACCCCCAAAGGAAAAAAGGATGAACTCCCGGGGATCATATCCCCTTTCCACGGAAATCACACGTATGGCCCTCTCCATGGCCGTATCGGCCACGTCCAGAATCCCCTGTGCCAGTTCCCTGGGAAAAAGCCCGAACTTTTGCGCCATGTTTTCAAAATACAACGCAAGTCTTTTCTCCTTCAAGGTCATTCCGCCCCCAAGAAAATGCTCGGGAATCAGTCTTCCCAGATAGAGATTTGCATCGGTTACCGTGATGCTGTCTCCCTGCCCGTAGCAGATGGGACCAGGATCTGCACCGGCGCTCTCCGGACCCACCTTAAGGGCGCCCCCTTCATCAAGAGTGGCTATGGAACCTCCGCCGGCCCCAACCGTATGAATATCGATCATCGGAACCTTCACTGGGTAGCCGGATATAGCGGTTTCAAAAGCCAAAGACAGGTTCCCGTCTATCAGGCTGACATCCGTGGATGTGCCTCCCATGTCGAAACTGATGAGTTTGGAATATCCGGCCATCCTACCGATCTCATAAGCACCCACCGCCCCGCCCGCAGGACCGGATAGAATGGTCCTTACCGATTCCTTCATGGCCGTCTCGGCGGAAATACTTCCCCCGTTGGACTGCATAATCCCCAGCGAGTCCTTGGGTCCCAGTTTCTTAATCAAGTTTCCGATATATCGCTTGGTCCTGGGAGAAACATAGGCGTTGATAACCGTTGTGGATGTTCTTTCAAATTCCCTGAATTCGGCAAGAATCTCATGGGAAAGCGACAGTTCCAGTTCGAGGGGAGCCAGCAATTCTCTTATCTTTTGTTCATGACAAGGATTCACATAGGAAAAAACAAAGCAGACCGCCACCGACTCAACGTCACAGTCCTTGAGACATCTGCCCACTTCTTCAACCTTTTGGACGTCCAGAGGAATAATCTCCTTGCCGGTTTGAAGGATTCTTCCTGCAACACCGAATCTTAGATCTGAAGGAATGATGTGAGGCGCCCTTTCAAAGCAAAGATCGTACAGCCGGGTACGGTTCTGGCGACCGATTTCTATAATGTCCTCGAATCCTTGATTGGTGATCAATGCTGTCTTGGCTCCGTTTCTTTCGAGAATGGCGTTGGTGGCCACCGTAGAGCCGTGTATGATCTGTTTTTCCTTTCCGTGCGCCAGATGGCTAAGCCCGTCAATAACCGCCTCCGCAGGATTTGACGGGGTGGAAAGCACTTTGTATACGCCCCACGTGTGGCCTTGCCTGTAAACAAAATCGGTAAATGTTCCTCCGGTATCCACGCCGATAATCATTCGTCCCTCCGGTTCGTCACTCTTTTTGGCCGGTAATACCAATGTGAGCAAAGCCGACGAAACCTCATTGAAAATGGAAAAATTATCAGTACCACGGCTGAAATCGCCAGTTGAAGAGGAGAAAACCAGTCAAGCTTGCGGCAGGATGTGATAATCCGATGGGATGAGATCATTTGAAAGCGCATATTGCGCGTGTTACCCCAGGATCGCAGCTCATGTGAAAACCAGATTTCTTCACCGGCATACACCTTTTCGCTGAATCCGCCGATGGCTTCAAAACCGTCCCGGAGGCAGTAGATGAAACATCCGGCCGCAACATTAAAGGTTACGGAAATCCAGTTCCACAGTTCCAGAATTTTTCGAGAAAAAGGGGAAATCGGTTTGTCGAAGTCTACCAGACATCCACCGCCACAGAACCTGCCGCTGGAAAGATGATGCAATGCGGTTTTCAGCAGGACCGGCGAGAGAAAAGTATCCGCATCCAGGAATATGAAATAGCGACCTTTTGCTATGCTTGCGCCGGTATTGCGAGCCCGGGAAATCTGGTTGACCGGTTCAAAAACAATCCGGGTGTTGTGCCTGCGAGCGACACGAGCGGTTCCGTCCGTAGAATTGTTATCCACAACGATGACTTCTCCGGATACCTCCGACATGCCCATGGATTGCTTGAGATAGGGAAGCGTTCGAGCCAGCCACTTTTCCTCATTATAAGCGGGAATGATGATGGAATAGCAAGGTGTCATATTCATATTTTATTCAAGATTCAGTCATTCCCTGTTTGGGTGTATTACCAGTTTGTTAATAGCTTTCCAAGACTTTTTGGTTTCAGGTGTCAGGGGACATGTAGGTTTCAGGTGTCAGTGTTCAGGTTTCAGGCCTGGCGATTCCTGACACCTGACACCCGAGACCCGATGGTTCGGTAATGCTCCCCCCTGTCCTTAGACGGCTTCAATGGTTGAGGGAGGTTTGGGCGCTATGTTGTATGTTACGCTTACGACGCCCGGTACATTTCGGATAATTTCGCCGGCGAGCTTTTCGAGAATTTCGAATGAAAGCCGCGTGGGGGTTGCGGTCCGCGCGTCCACGCTTTCCCAGCAGCGTACCTCGATCTGCTGACCGAAGTCTCGCTTGCCGTCACGCATGCCGGTTACGCGGTCTTCATGAAGAATCGCCATGTACTGGAATGCACCGGTGCCCTCGAGCAGACGCTCCACAACTCCGGTTGCCTTTCGGACCGTCCGGATACGTTCCGGAGTGGCCTCGCCGATCACCCGTGCCGAGAGGGCCGGACCCGGGAACGGGATGCGCTCGAATAGCTCTGCCGGAAGCCCTAAGGCCTTGCCAACCTTTCTTACGCCGTCTTTGCGAAGCTCAATAAGCGGCTCGATGATGCGGTAACCGAAAGCCTCCTTGGGGTCGATTCCAAGCTGCTCAAACACATTGTGCTGCCGCTTTATTCCAGCAATGGTCTCGTCGATATCGGTCAGAATGGTTCCCTGGACAAGGTATTTCGCTCCACTTTCCCTGACCATGCGTCCGAATACATCCCGGTAAAAGGACTGGGTAATCGCCTCGCGCTTTTCTTCCGGATCCGTGATTCCCTTGAGGGCCGCGAAGAACTCTTTTTTCGCATCCACGACTTCAACCGTAACGCCAAGCTTTTGGAAAAGGCCCACAACCTGTTCCGGTTCTCCCTCGCGCATGAAGCCGTTTTCGATAAAAACGGTTTTAAGACGCTTGCCCAGGGCCTGGTGGCCGAGCATGGTGACCGTAGACGAATCCACACCTCCGGAAAGGGCGTTGATCGCCATCCCGTCTCCGACCATGTTCCGGATCTCTTTGACTTTATCATTAATGAAATGCTCTGCGTTAAGTTCCTGCGCGGTAATCTCCTTGATCATATGATGGCTCCTTTTCATGGTATGCGAAATTCATTCAGGACAAAGCGGTATTTAATAGTATCACTCGATGCATAGTTATGCATTTTAGAACAATTGGGCTTTTAGTATGATATGTTTGTTCAAACTTGTCAACATTGACCCGGCCGCCCATAAATATTGGTCCGAAATCCTTACAGGAATTTAGAGAGCAAATCGATAAATTTGACTATATTGTTACGCGTGTTATATTATAAATAATAAAAGAATGTTAATTTGTTGATACTGATAATTAAACGTCTCGGAAATTCTACAATTGGTTGAAATTAAAGATCTTTTAATAGCTCCTGGTTTATGGCACTTCCATGGCCCCGGTGAAATAGAAAAAAGTTTCACGGGGTAAAAATGCTGGAATAGTGGAACGTTGGGTTGAAGGATCAATATCATTCTAATTC